>NZ_JBHNPV010000023.1:0-45612 GCF_059082735.1 Actinotignum sp. usb-actsch-rep-73
ATGTTTAACTCGGGTCTTATTCATTCGAAAGGCCCAAGTCTTCAGTTTTATAAACGCAATATCCCTCGTAGTGGTAGCTCGCGTCGATGCCCTTCATGAACACTTCTCGGTCGTCAATCGCCGTCGTGAGCGCAGATTTCAGGACATGCTTGATCTCAATGGCGCGAACAGGGCTTCTCTCCATGGCAAGTAGGTAGTCTTCCTTGTCTACCTTGCTCCAGTCGACAACCTCTCCCAGTTCCGTTTTAAGAATGAGGTCGAGCCAGATTCGCGTACTCCTGCCGTTTCCCTCCCTAAAAGGATGGGCGATGTTCATCTCGACGTATTTGTCCACGATCTCATCGAAGGTAGACTGGGGCATCTTTTCGATCGAATCCAAGCTTGACTTAAGATACATCAGGGGAGCGAATCGAAAACCGCCCTTAGCAATATTCACCGTGCGAATCTTGCCGGCGAATGGATAAACATCCTGAAAAAGGTACCCATGGATCTTGAACAAGCTCTCCACTGAGCCCGCAGTGAGCTTGTCGAGCAGGCCTTTTTCGAAAAGCTCAAGCGCACGTATCTTGCTGAGACGTTCTTCCTTGCGAGCAAGCTCTGCCTGATCCGTGAGACCCAATATATTCTCTAGTGCCATACGTATCTCCTAAACAAACATCTTCTCAAGGAGAGATTTCTTCACATTTTTCAGTGCGGTCAACTTACGCTGATGAAGGGTGATGAGGGAGTCGAGAGAATCCAAGACCTTGCCAATCTCAGCCTGTTCATCAACTTCGGGGAACAACAACGGCAGCAGCATGAACTCTTCTACGCTGATGCTTCTCCCGTCGCGAATGCCGTAGGTGACGACTGAAAGGCTTTCGATAAAGCGCTGGGACATGAAGCGGTGCTTCCAGAACCTGTCACTATGCATTTGAGGCTCTTTAGCTGCGAAGACAGTGTATGCAGGTGAAGTGATGCCTTCCAACGGAGAGTGCGCAAAACCTCCCTGGAACGACCTCAGATGAACCACATGGTCACCGGGTCTAACTCGTTTGTATCCTGTCTCGTTGCTTTTGTCGTGCCCAACATATCGGCCGGAATCGTCTCTCTTGATCATGCCTTGATCTTGCGTTGCAGACAAAACAGGAAGGTCCGGATAGCCTCGGTCGTCAACCGTCTCGAAGATATCGCAGGCCTTACGCTGTTCCCAAGGGTCAGTGAAACCCTTGAATCGTATTTCGGGCACAAACTCACCGGGTTTCGGAAACATCTTCTCAAGGAGAGATTTCTTCACATTTTTCAGTGCGGTCAACTTACGCTGATGAAGGGTGATGAGGCGGTCGAGACGGGAGAAGAAATCGCCGATTGCAGCCTGCTCTTCGACACCCGGAAGGCTGATTTCTTTACTGAGGAATTCTTCTTTTGTAATTCCTTTAATTGCCGAACCCTGAACCATATGAAGCTCAGAATTAAGCTTCTTGTAAATCGAATAACAAAGGAACGACGCGTCGCCTTTCAGCTCGGAAAGCGAGACAAAATCTTGGCTCGTTGTATAGGGAAAAGGCAGGTAAACGAGCTTACCAACACCGACATGAGTAACCACAGCGATAGAGTTTTTGGGGACAAGCAAGGCTGCTGATTTGTTCAGCCCTTCCGGCGTTATAGCCTTTGGGATATCGATGTCAAACAGTTCGTTTTCTACGACGTTCGAGGATTGAATCCATGGTATGACGCCACCCCAGTACTCATCATGCAATGTGCTTGGAGTGCCACCACCATAAGTTGATCCTACTGTATCCCCCAACTTACGCTGTTCCCAAGGGTCAGTGAAACCCTTGAACCTGATCTTTGGTTTTCTGCTCTCCACGTTACTCACCACTTACTCACCACCAAGGAGCTTCTGAAGCTCAGCCAGTCCGGCCATGTCGAACTCGTCTCCCACGAGGTTGTCGATCATGGTGGAAAGCTCCCTCTCGCTCGCCTCGATCTGCTCGCTGAGGTCTTTCAGCGTCGTTTCGTATTTGGAGCTGAGGGCGTCTACCTTCGAGGCCAGGTCATCAACGAGGACGCTTGGCATTCCGTACACGGCGTTTGCGAACGGCGCAATCCATTTCTTGGAGAGAAGCTCTTGGACTTGCTCGTCAGTCAACGCTTCAATGGTCTCCTTGCATGATGCATGAAGCTCGGCCCCGGCAGTCTTGATCTGACCCTTGAGCTTCTTCTGCTCATCGATGAGATCCTGGACGCGTTTCAGCGTTGCGACATAGCCCTTGAGCTCGGGATCTGTTTTGACCTCAGCAGCAAGAGCCTTCGCGAGTTTCTTGACCTCGGCGACCTTCCACGCCGCATTGTCGTCGTCGAGCGCCTCCGAGAGGGCCTCGCGCTCCTCTTCGGAGAGCTCCTCGGCGCTTTGGTCGATGTCGGACGTGCATGCGCTCAGCTGTTCTTCCAGTGCCTTGATCGCATCGGATTGATCCTTGAGCAGCGTCGCCTCGATCAGATAAAACGGGATGACGCGCCCCTCCCAGCCGTCTTGAACCTCGACTTCCTTGTTGTTCTTCTTCTTGATCACCATGTGCGGGTCAACCTTGGTGGCGGCGGACATACCTTCGGTTTGGAGCACCTCCAGGTCGAGAGATACATTCGCTGTCCATGTGTCGTCAAGCGCTTGGTATGCAGCATACGGATCGGCAAGCTCGATGCCTTCGAGAGCCTCGAACAGCTTGGAGGCGATCGACTGCTCCATCCTTGCGGCATCTACCGCGCACGGGTCGGAGACAAGCGCATCGTGGACCCAGTCGATGACGGGCTCCATGCATGCGTTGAACGACTCGCGGTACGCCACCACATCAGGATTTGCCTCAATCGCCGCACGGACGTCCTCCACAGCGGGCATCACGTACGCGCCGTCGCCCGCGAAGAGCTGGTCGCGCAGGCTCGGCCAAGCATTCCAATACCGCTCAAGCTCATCGACTTCACTAGCGGGAATCCCGCCAAACATGCTCGCATAGATGTCCCAGCTCTCGGGTCTATCCGACGAGTCCACATAGCGCGGGATGTTCAGGTTGTAGTCGTTGGAGCGGATCTCATCAAGAGAGACGAGACGGCTGAAGCCTTCGACGCTCTTACGTTCACACACGACGTCGGAGATTCGCTTGATGTCACATGCGCGCAGTTTGTTGTTCTTGCCGACCTTCTCAAAGCCCTTGGAGGCGTCCACGATCAGTACATCGGACTCGTCGCGCTTCTGGCGCAACACCATGATGATTGTGGGGATACCGGTTCCGAAGAAGATATTGGCCGGCAGGCCGATGATGGCTTGGATATGGCGGTTCTCCAACAGGTTGCGCCTGATCTGGCCCTCCTCACCACCGCGGAATAACACGCCATGGGGCAGAACGATGCACATGATGCCCTCGGGGCGCAGATGGTAGAGGTCATGCAGGAGGAATGCATAATCGGCCTTGCTTTTGGGAGCTAAACCGTATGCATAGCGCGGATCAACCTCCTTGTCGGTAGGGTCCCAGCGCTGGGAATACGGCGGGTTAGAGACAACCGCGTCCACATAGAGCGGGTTGTAAGTACCCGCGGGATCCGACTCGTCGAAGTAGGGCCAGTCATCTTCCAGGGTGTCGCCATTTCGCGCGGTGATGTTTGAGGGAAGGATGCCACGCATGATCAGGTTCATGCGTGTGAGGTTGTAGGTGTTCTCCTTGAGCTCCTGGGCGAAGTACTTGATGCCGTCCGAGCTGCCCACGCGCTTGGCGACGGCCTTACCAATGTTAATGAGCAAAGAGCCGGAGCCAGAGGTCGGGTCGCAGATGGAGATCTCGCTCTTCTCCTTGCAGTGCTCAGCCACAATCTCGCTCATGAGCTGGCTAACTTCGTGGGGCGTGTAGAACTCGCCGGCCTTCTTGCCGGCGTTCGCGGCGAAGTTGGAGATGAGGTATTCGTAGATGAAGCCCAGGACGTCGTAGTCAGCACGGCCACCCATGGGGATATCCTTGATAGTGTCCAGCAGGTCACGGATGGCCTTCGTTTGAGCGGCGGCGTTCTCGCCGATCTTGGACAGGCCGGTCTCAAGAGTCTCGAAGATACCCTCGAACACCTTCTTGTGAGCCGGGTTAATGTTGCGATTGAAGGCCGAGATGGAGGTTCGCACGTCGTCGACGGAGAACTTACGACTTGTGTCTGCGAACTCCTCGGACAGCCAGGTGGAGAAGAGGCTCTCGTGTCTGATGAAGTAGCCGATGTTCTTCCGGATGTACTCAACAGTCTCGCGGTCGTCCTCGGAAAGCGCTCGGATGTCCTCGTCCTCGAAGTCGTGCGCCTTGCACCAGCGAATCTCTGTTTCCGACAGGAACTTATAGAAGATGAAGCCCAGGATGTAGTCCTTGTACTCGTTAGCCTCGATCTTGGAGCGCATCTTGTTGGCTGACTCCCAGATCTTCGATGCGAGCTGATGCTTGTTCATCTACCCCATTCCCTTCCTGTAGACAGCTTCTAGTGTGTCGCCGCTAGTGTTTATCCATTCTGTCCAGCCGTTTCGCCTTCCGCCCAACGCGAATACGGCAGTGGCACTGGGAGAATTGAATTCGAGATTGTCTTCGAGGATCGAAGATTCCTCTTTATCAGGGCCTATCTGGGAGTGAGGAATGTTCGCGTTGTCCGTTTCGTATGAGCCGTGGGAAGTGATGGAAGAAATCGATGTTGCCTCAAGAGCGTCGAGGACACCTCTGTCGATGCTGGCCTCGTGGTCCAGGAATATGATGGCCCTGTTCCAGATTGATTTCCTTGCCTTGTGCGCGTCCAATCGGGTCACGCCTTGAGTTGTCTGGCCCGTGTAAACGCGGTTTAGGTTCCCGTGGTCTTCATCGAGAAGGTAGCAGATCCCTCGAGGCGGGATATCCGGCAACTGTTTGGCCTCTAGGAGATTATCCCTGGGGATAACGCTGGTCACCAGAGACTCACCCTCGACACGGCAGATGCGAATGCCGTCAAGATCGCCTCCGATGAGCTGCATTGTGCTGGTTTCGAGGCTAATCATCGCGTCACCTCCTCAGCCCAATCAGCAAGTTGTGCGATAAGCCCGGCTCGGACCATCGCACTGAAGTTCGTCCCTTGGAGTGCAGCTGCGGCCTTTGCAGCATCACGTAAGTTCTCGGGAAGCCTGATGGTAATGGCAACCTGCTCACCTTGTGCGAGGTATTGCTGTATTTCAGCAGGATCAGCACCATTCTTCACTAGCTCTATGTAACTCATCGAATGCTCCCGAAACATTACTTTTGCAATACAAGATATTTTAACTCAAAGCAAACACCGCACAACATCGTTAGCGCGACATTCGACGACGAACGCTTTCGAAGCCTTAGCGCGCCTTAGCGTGCGCCAGAGATTCGCGGTGCAACCTAGTAAACGAGCTGACGGAGCGGAGGAAGGAATTCGCGCCCTTCGGAATAGGGCTCCTCATGGGGCTCCTCACGCTCACGGCCTACGCCTGCTGCGCCGCCGGCGACGACAGGGATTGAGCACGGCGTAAACAACAAGCAGCAACCGAATTCATCGCCCAAAACCTCTCATAACGCGGAAGCATCCATGCTTTTTGGCATCTATAAGACGCCAACACCCACTGTCTGACATGCGCCCGTCACATACGGTGGAATAATCACGAACGAAGCAGGTCCCACGCGAGAATTACATCCCCTACAGAGAATGCAGTTCTCGAAACCAGGAGGCGAAGATGGACGACGAAATAGTCGATTCGGGCCATATGAAGAAAGGCGGCCTTTTAGACAGGTTGGTAGCCGGCGTTGCAGATGCCGCGGATGCGGGTGCAAAAGCCGTGAATGCCGGCGCCGAGGCGATCAAGGCCGGAGCAAAAAAGACCCACCAGGCATTCGGGGGCGAATACGGAGAGGTATTCGAGGGAAACCTCGTCGGCGAGGACGGCTCGTATATCATGCCGGACCCCGCGCTCGACGAGCGAGAGTTCAACGAGATTGAAACCCTCGCGAAACGCTACGAGAAGCTTACATCGCCCGGCACACTCGCGAAGGCTGGTAAGCAGATCGGCGAGGCGGTGCCCGCGCCCATGAAGGCCCTCGCCAATAAGGCTGGGAAGGCCGCGAAGGACGCTCTCAACGGGTTAACCGAGCAGGAACTTATGGCAAACGCCATCAAGGCGGCAGCAGAGGGATTCGGGGAACTCGAGAAGCAGGCGGCGAAGGCGAGCGTCAGCAGGGAGTACGTCATTTCCCGTATCAACGAGGGCAAGCAGGAACAGAAGGTCTCCTCGCTCTCCGAGATATGCCTGCTGCGCGCCTACGACGTCGCCGCAGTGTCCGCGAACGAAAGGCTGCACCACATGGGCATAGCCCTCGCCGAAGGCGGAGGCACGGGCGCCGCGGGCTTCTGGGGTCTGCCCGCCAACCTCGTCCTCAGCATGCTCATCTATTTCAGGGCCGTCCAGTCAGTCGCCATGTTCTACGGCTACGACGTCAAAGACGACCCGTCCGAGCTCGTCATCGCGAGCGAGGTGTTCAAGAGCGCCCTCGCTCCCAAGGCCAAAGTCGACGCCTCGAGCGAGTATATCGGCAAGGCCCTCGTCTACGCGGAAGCGGCAGTGGTCAAGCAGACCGCGAAGAAGGGCTGGTCGGCGATGGTCGAGCAGGGCGGCGCCGCCCTCGCGATAGCCCAGATCCGCGCGCTTGCCAACGGCGCTGCCCGCAAGGCGGTCGAGAACGGCGGCAAGAAGGCGCTCGAGGCTGGAGTGTTCAAGAAGGCGCTCACCCAGATCGGGCAGAAGATGACGCTCGAGACCGTCGGGAAGATGGTCCCCGTCATCGGCGCGGGCTTCGGGGCGCTGTTCGACAGCGCGCAGATGAAGAGAATCCTGGATTTCGCGGACCTCTTCTACCACAAGCGCTTCATCGTCGAGAAGGACCAGCGCGCCCGAGCCCTCGCGGAAAGGGGACCCGAGCCGTCAGTGTCCGATAGCCCCGCGGAGATGAAAGAAATCGCCTTGGCGCCCAGCCCAGAACAGGGGCTCGACTCCATAGCCGCACGGCTTCTCGAGATCGGTCTCAGAGACGGCAAGAGCTTCGTTTCCTCGCCCGCGTGCCTCCAGGTTGCGCTCGAGGCGCTCGCAAGGGGTGCGGAGGCGGAGACGCTCGCCGAGATCGATACGGTGCTCGGCGACGCGGATGCGCGAGAAGCCGCCCACGCCGCGCTCTTCGGTGAACCCTCTGAAAGCCTGCCTGACAACTACAGCTTCACCATCGGCACGTCAATCTGGGCCGATCCCGACCGAGCGCCGCTTCACGGATCGTACGCAGAGTCGATTAGCGATATGAATGGCAAGGCGGTCGAGGCGAACCCCGCCAGCGAAGAAGCTCATTCGCGGATGTCGAGCTGGCTCGCCGAGAACACTGGAGGCAAGTTCACTTCGGCTCCGCAGCTCGATGCCTCGACGACGCTCGCCCTCATGAGCGCGATGCGCTTCAAGGACACGTGGATCAACCGTCTGGACGATGAAGAAACGGATATGCTGTTCCATGCCGCCAGCTCCACTCCGACCGTCACGATGATGGGCGGGTTCAGCTTCTATGAAGACCTTATCAGGGAAGCGGGCGGCACCGCAGTGACCTGGCACATGGAGTCGGGAGCGCAAGCCGTGTTTGCCATGCCCGATGAAACGGCCAGCATCGAAGAGTTCATCGGGAGCGGTTCGGCGTGGAGCTTGATCTCCCGATGCCGTGATAGGAAGGGCGTCGAGCATCCCGAAGGAGGCATCGGGCTTGTCGTCCCCGAGCTCGACCTGAAGACGGAAGGCATGAGTCTCGATTCCACCATGAAGGCCATGGGAGTGCGGCGGCTCTTCTCGCCCGAGGCCCAGCTCGGCAGCCTCACCGAGGCGGACACAATGCTTGACAGGGCGATACAGAGCTCGATGCTCAAGCTCGACCCCAACGGGGCCGAGGGCGCAGCTTTCACGCTGTTTGCCTGCCGCGCTGGGGCTCTGCCGATGGACCCGCCCGAGCCCGTCAGGCTCGTCTTCAACCGACCCTTCGTGTTCGCGCTGTTCAACGATGCCGATGCGCCGCTGTTTGTCGGCGCGTACACGGGAGAATAAACCACCCGTTTAACGAATAAGGTCCCATGCTCGAGCATGGGACCTTATTCGTTTTCCTGCTTTCCGAGGTTGCTTCCACACGGTTTTCGTTTCCTCTTCTCACATCACCCACTTGAACACAGCGCGGAACAGTCAGACGAAAAAGCCCAGCGTGACCTTCAGCGCCGCCTTGAGGAACCTACCAAACCTCTTCATCGACGTCACCCCAATCTTCCTTGACCTTGCGGGCGCCCTCCTCGGCGCCCTCTTCCTTCTCTTCGGCGAGCAGCCTCGCCAGCTCGTCCGGCACGCCCGGGACCTCCGCTCTCCCCAGCGCGCGCTGCAGGTCCCTTATCTGCGACTTCAGCGGTTTTGAGGGAGGGCCTACGTGCTCGCGGTAGCAGGCGCCGATCGCGGCCGAGTCGCACAGGAAGCCGCGCACCCGGGCGAACGCCTCGTCGCCGTCGAGCAGGATGCGGCCGGGCTTGGGCGAGCTCGGCCTCCGAGGCCAGCATGAAGCGCCACCCGCGGGACCTGCGCGCCGCCGGGATGCCGTCCGCGGGCGCGTCGGCGCGCCAGTCGTCGCACACCTGATGCCAGTTCGCCGTGAGCCAGAGCCCCTTCTCGGGCTCCTCGCGCATCTCGAGCTCGAACTCCGTGAGCATGTTCGCGCCGGAGAACGGCGAGCCCTCCGTGAACGAGAGCGTGTCGAACAGCGTCGTCCTGCCGTCCTCGTACTCTATCCTCACCATCATCTCCGGCCCCTCTCCCTGCGCTGGTCCTGCCTGGCCCGCTGCCGCTCGGCGGTGATGATGCGCTGCTGCTCGTCCCCTCTGCGGCCCTCGCGTGGGTTGCCGCCGGCATCGACGCACCCGCCATCGTCCCCGTAGCGGGTCTTGAGCGGCATGAGCCCGTTCTCGGCCATGTAGGCGCGCGCAGCCTCGAGGCGGCGGTACCCCTCGCCACCCGCCTGGCCGCGCCGCTCCAGCGTCGCCATACTGAGCCCGAACTCCTCGATGGACTCGACGTCGAACTTCGCGCAGGTCTCGAGCGCCGAGGAGAGCCTGCTCAGCTCCGAGAGGTCGTTGAGCTCGAGGGCGCGCTCGGCGGAATCACGCAGATTTGCCACCAGCTCGTCAATTTCAGCCGCATTGGTTGTTCCCGCTTCACTCATACCGCAATCGTCTCCTTCACGAAGTGCGCCTCGGCTATGCCGTCGAGCTGGGCGCGGATGGCCTCGAACGGCTGGTTCAGGTCGAGCGTCTTCGCGCTTATCCGGTTGCCGCTCATCTGGTAGGTGTTGTCCGGCTGGATTTCCTCATCGGTCTTGGCGTAGAGCAGCATGCCGGAGACTTCGTGTGGCACACCCGCCCGCTCAAGTTCCGCCTCCTTGTTCTTCACATAGGTGAAGATCTGGTACAGGTTGCCGGAGTGGATGGTATGGACATCCCAGCTCTCCTGCGTCGAGTGCGTGTAGTACTTCGCGTCGATGATGAGGATGCGGTTGTCCCGGCTGAGTACGATGTCGCTCTGCATGGTTGGCAGCATCGTCCCGAAGCCGTCATCGAGAGCCCACTTGATCTGCGGCGAGCTCGCATCGGCAATACGGCACTCGGCGGCATAGTACTCGAGGATGAACTTCTCGTAGAGGCGTTCCATGTATTTCGGTTTGATGTAGGTCATGAGGCGCATCTCGCCGCGCTCGCTCGTCAGCAGCATCCCCTGCAGCACGAGCTGGCACACCGACAGCAGCATGCGGTAGCTCTGCGTGTTGCGCGTGAATCGGATGGAAGACCAGCGGATGGCCGAAGGATCCACCTCTTCGACGCCCGTGAAGAACAGCATCCGCTTCTTCAGCTCGTCGCGGTGCTCGGCGCTCACGTTGCCGTGGCGCAGCAGGATCATCGACGTTGTCTTGAGCACCTGGTTCAGCAGATTGTCCTCGGAAAGCTCGTCGAACTCGCATGAGACGACCTGCCTGTGGGCGAGCCGGTTCCTCAGCGTACCGGGCATGTTGACCTTGCCGCGAAGCGAGGTGAGGTCTTCGGCGCGGTTCAGGTACTCGCGATGCAGCCCCTGCTTGAGCTGGCGGGCTATGCCCTTCGCGAGAATCATCGCGAGCAGGTCGTGGATGCGCTCGAACTCCTCGCCCGCGACGTCGTCCTCGCGGTCGGGTCGCAGGTCTTGGAAGGCGTAGGAGAGCATATAGTAGACGTTCTTGATGAATATGCTCTTGTCCTTGATCATCGCTGGAACACCCCGTGCATAACGTTTTCCCAACGCTTGACCTTGGCCTCGTCGTCGAACCAGTACTCGGAGAGCATGGGTAGGATGTCGTAGTCCACGACCTCCTGCAGCCACTCCTCATCGCACGCGTCGCGCCCGCAGAAATAGCTGTGGCCGATGCAGAATCCCGCGCCAAGAGACTTGTCTCGGGCGATTTCCGCATTGAGCTCCTTCACTTTGGCAATCAGCTCGTCGAACGTCTCGTTGTCTAAAGCCTTCTGGTAGGCGGCGAAACCCTCCGAGTCGAAGCCCGGCTCCATCTCGAAGAACGAGAAACGACGGCGCAGCGCGTAGTCGATCATCGCAAGCGAGCGGTCGGCGGTGTTCATCATGCCGATGATGTAGAGGTTCTCCGGCACGCTGAAGGGCAGCCCGTTGTAGGCGAGTGTCGCCTTGTGCCCACGGTAGTCCCGCTCGATGAGCATCAGCAGCTCGCCGAATATCTTGGACATGTTGCCACGGTTGATCTCGTCGATGATGAAGAAGAAGTCCTTGTCCGGGCGGTTTGCGGCCTTCTGGCAGAAGCGGTAGAACACCCCGTACTTCATCTCGAACGTCTCACCAGCGGGCTTGTAGCCCATCATGAAGTCCTCGTAGGAGTAATTCTGGTGGAACTGCACGAACTCGATGCGGCTGTCGTCCTTCTCGCCCATTATCGACCATGCCAGCCGGTTGGCGGCGAAGGTCTTACCCACGCCCGGAGCGCCCTGAAGGATGACGTTCTTCTTGTTCCTGAGCACTGCGACGAGGTGGCGGTACCGCTCCTCCGTCATGTAGACCTCCTCGAGGAAGTCGTCGGGCGTGTACGTCTCGACGGCCTTCTCGTCGGCGATGGGGTTCTCCTCGCGGATGAGGTCGAGGATGAAGTCGTACTCGCCGGGGGTAAGCTTGAAGAGGCTACCCTGCGGGTTGACGAAGTACTCCATCTTCTCGAGCTCGGGGCAGTCGTGCAACGTCTGGTAGTCGATGGGCGTTGCAAGCCCCTCTACCTTCTCGAAGTAGAGCTGCTCGCCATCTTGCTCGGACGTTATCTTGGCGATGGCCACGACCTGCTTCACGGGGTTGGACTCGTAGCCGATGACCATGTCACCGGCCTTGGCATCGAGGAAGTTCTGGAAGATGCGGCGCTTGTTGCCGTTCTCGTTGTAGAGGGTGTACGACTTCACCTCGCCGACCGGCAGCCCCGAGAAGCTCCAAATCTTGGGGTTGGCGTTGAGCCACCAGTAGCCCCTCGCGCCCTCGCCCTCGGAGGCGGCGACGAACAGAGCGACGCCATCGGTGTCGAAGCGTCCGAGCGCCTCGGACAGCTCGTCGCGCAGCCGCCAGATGTAGCTGCCCTCCTCGTCCTTCTCGGCGTGCCTGCCGGTGTAGAGCACCGGCCACCACTTGGAGTTCGTGGTGTCGCCCTGCATCACAGGGCATCCAGTCTTGTCCACAACGCGCTTGGCGAGCGCCACCGAACCGGACAGGTAGAAGTTGCTTGACTCGCCATACTTCACCGAGAGCTGCTTGCACGAGGCAAGGCCGCCGTAGTCCTTCAGGCGCTTTACTATCTCGAGACTGCCCTCGGTGAACACGGCCTCGTCGCCGAGCAACGCCAGCCATTCGTCCGAGGTGAGGCCGGGGTCGTACTCGTCCTTGGAGGGGAACCAGTCCGCCGCCGACGCGCCCTTCTGGTTTCCCGAGACGTAGCGGCTGATGTAGAAGCCCACGTCGATGGTGAGCGTGCGCAGCTGCGGGTCTGGGTAGCACTCGGACGTGAGCTGTGAGCGCAGCATGGCGCTAAGCTCGTCGTCCTTCTGCAGCTCCTCGCACAGCTCATCGTAGAACGCGAGGTGGCTGCGCACGTTGTCGGCGTAGGCACCCTTCTTGAAACGATAGCTCGCGTCGAGTCCGTCCGCCGCCTTCTTGACCTCGCCGAACTTGTAAATGTAGTACCTGTCCGGGTAGCGCAGCCACAGGTAGGTGGTGATGGCGTTCTCGTACTGGTAGTGCTGACCTGCGCCGTTGCCGTACTTCTCCAGCAGCGTGGTCGACCCCTGCTTGAACGCCTCTATGCGCTCGTAATAGTCTACGCTCTCGTCGAAGAGTGCGATGAACATCGACCGCACCTCCTCGGGCGCGGTGTTGGCGAAGTTCACAATCATCCGCGCCGGGAAGTTGTTCATCGATGCGAGCAGGTTGTAGGTCTTGGACAGCGACCGCTCGAGCATGCCTGCGAAGTCCGGCGCGTTCACGTCCCAGTTGTCCTGGAAGTGCTTCACGGCCTCCCACTTATACCGCTCGTTTCCCCATTGGGTGGCGACGAAGTCCCTTTTGTACTCTACGAGCACCTCTTTAAGTCGGAATGCATCGAACATGGCTAGCTCCTTACGCGCTTCTCAGGCTCTGGTATATCTCGTCGGTGAAAATGCCCAGAACCTGCCTCTTTATCTCGTCGTTGCTCAGCAGCAGCGAGAAGAAGTCCTGATTCTGCGAAAGCCCCTCGATGAGGGCGTCGTCGATGTCGTCGAAATAGGAGAACTCGAAGTCTTTCACCGTGTTATTCTTCGCGGACGCCTTGAGCTTTTCGGACTTGAGCAGAAGGTCGCGGATTTGCAGCATAGCCTTTACGGCAACGTCGTTGTCGTAGGACTTGCCGGTGCGACTGTTGATCTCGGCGATGATCTGCGAGAGCCGTTCCTCCTTGGCCTCGCTCAGCTCGAAAGCCTCCGTTGCTGGCGGCTTTGCTATGACTTTCATACGAAACGAAACTCAGGAGTACAGTGCGGCACTCAAAAGTGCAGGCCAGAACCCTATCAGCCTACTCCCACTCGATCGTTGCCGGCGGCTTGGACGTCACGTCCAGCACCACGCGGTTCACTTCAGCAACCGAGTTGGTGATGCGCGTCGAGATCTTCGCCAGCACGTCGTACGGCAGGCGGGTCCAGTCTGCGGTCATCGCGTCTTCCGAAGAAACGGGACGCAGGACGATCGGGTGGCCATAGGTGCGACCATCACCCTGAACACCCACGGAACGAACATCTGCAAGCAGAACGACCGGGCACTGCCAGATTTCAGAATCGAGGCCAGCAGCAGTCAGCTCTTCGCGAACAATCAGGTCAGCTGCACGCAGGATGTCGAGGCGTTCCTTCGTGACCTCGCCGATGATGCGAATACCGAGGCCCGGGCCCGGGAAGGGCTGGCGCTCAACCAGGTAGTCGGGCAGACCGAGCTCGCGACCAACAGCGCGGACCTCGTCCTTGAACAGCGTGCGCAGGGGCTCAACGAGCTCGAACTTCATGTCGTCGGGCAGGCCACCAACGTTGTGGTGGCTCTTGATGTTTGCTGCGCCCTCGCCACCGCCGGATTCGACAACGTCCGGGTACAGGGTGCCTTGAACGAGGAACTTGACCTCGCCACCTTCCGCACCGATCTGTTCAATGACCTGCTTCTGAGCAGCCTCGAATGAGCGAATGAACTCACGACCGATGATCTTGCGCTTGGTTTCCGGATCGGAAACGCCCGCGAGCGCGCTGAGGAATCGTTCGGATTCATCGCAGGTCACAACGCGGATGCCCATGCCTCGCGCATAGTCGCCTTCGACCTGTTCGCGTTCGCCCGCGCGGAGCAGACCGTGGTCGATGAAGAAGCAGGTGAGCTGGTCACCGACTGCCTTGTGAACCAGCGCTGCTGCCACGGAAGAGTCAACACCGCCGGAGAGCGCGCAGATCACCTGAGCGTCGCCAACCTGCTTGCGGATCGCCTCGACCTGTTCGTCAATGATGGAGCCTGCGGTCCATGAGGGTTCCAGTCCAGCGCCTTCGTAGAGGAAGTTCTTCAGAGCGTCCTGGCCACACTGCGAGTGGCCGACCTCGGGATGCCATTGCAGACCGAACAGCTTGCGAGAGCGATCTTCGAACGCTGCAACCGGGGTTTCGGAGGTGGATGCGGTGACCTCGAACCCTTCGGGAGCCGCCTGGACTGCATCACCGTGGCTCATCCACACGACCTGGTCAGCGGGAGTGCCAGCGAAGAGGCAGGACGAGGTGCCGACGGAAGCGTCCGTATGCCCGTATTCGCGGGTGCCAGTGCGACCGACGGTTCCTCCGAGGACAGCGGCCATTGTCTGGAAGCCGTAGCAGATACCAAGCAACGGAACACCGGCATCAAAGATTGCGGGGTCAATCGACGGAGCGCCCTCTTCGTACACGGAGGACGGGCCACCCGACAGGATGATCGCTGCCGGGTCCTTCGCCAGCATGTCGGCGACCGACATGGTGTGAGGAACGATCTCAGAGTAAATGGAGGCTTCACGAACGCGACGGGCGATCAGCTGCGCGTATTGTGCGCCAAAATCAACGACGAGGACGGGGCGAGGAGTTGAATTCATGGCTCAATCGTACCTGCCGCTCGTCAGCGAAACGACCCGCGCGAGCGTTCAACGCGTCTCAACCCGCTCCCCACCACCGCGCTTGTTCACCAATCCCACCCCACTCACCACCCCGCTTGTTCACCAATCCCACCCCACTCACCACCGCGCTTGTTCACCAATCGCCACTCAAAAATACGAGGCTGTGCGTCCCCGTCTCGCTCCCCATCCGGTGAACAAGCGCGGCCAAAAACCCACAGATGCTTGAACAAGCGCGGTCAATGAAGCCCGTTCAAGCACCTCGTTTCTTGAACAAGCGCGGTCGGTTGAGCGCAAGAAAACCTAGAGGTACGACACAATAGACTCATGCCTGCCAACGACCACCAGATGCCAGCCTTCGGCGCTTTCATGCTCGAACGTGGCAAACACGGCAGTCATAAACGCTTCCCGGACGGTCGCAAGCTTTCCAACGCAGAGCGTCAAGCGCTCCCACTCATCGCGGAATTAAACGCTCCCCTGCAAGTGGCTCGAGACCAGATCGCCAGCATCGCTCACTCCCGAGACGTCCCATGGTTGATCGATCAGTTCCTCAGCCCCGTCGCACTCGCCTCGAAGAAGCGCGTAAAGCTTCCAAACTGGAACCTCCTCTTGAAAGCAGTTGCGCACATCGAAGGAGCATTTGATGCCCAAGACCCCACGATTGCTCCGGCCCACACCCCAGATGTTCCACGTAAGAAACTGCTGGCCGGCCTCGTGAACTGGGCCGAGGCAACCCGAACGAGAGCCAGCGACCCACGCTGGGGCGACATCGACGGCCAGCCTGTCACGCACGCGCAATTTGTTGCTTGGCGAGCGTCAACGGCACGGCAGGAGCTTGCAGTCATCCCTCACCTCGAAGTACCCGCACCATTCGCTCACGCCTTGGAAATCGTGCAGGCATGGGACACCGTGCTTGCTGATCGCGGTTATGTTGGCGAGCAGTTTTCTCTGCGTGAAGAGGTTGTTCGACTGCACAACTGGCCGGGCGATCAGTGGGTTGACGGCGACGACTATGCTTCGGCGCAAAAGCGTTTTCACCGTCGCTTGAAGAAGGCGCGCAAGCTCGCCGATGATCCGGTGCGCGACGCGGTAATGCAACGCGCTCTTTACCTGCGCGAGGGGCTCCTCCTTGATGGAGTTGACCCGTTACAATGGTTCCTTGCAGTTTGTAAGTTCCGCTGGTCTGCGCCGGATATGCTCGACGTCCGCCCGGAGATTTTTACGTGGAAACTCGCCGAACAGCTCGCTCATCTTGCCGGAGCTCCGGGGCACGATGATCAGTCGGCAAGTATCGACCTGTCGACGCTGACCGTGAATGACCCGCGCGAATTGGGGCAAGGTAACCTGCGTGCAGTCAGCGGCCCGCGGATCATGATCGACTTGGATGAAGATGTTGTGACAGCGCTTCCACCAGGGTGCCGAGTACGACGTTTCATCGTTTCGGGGCAGTCTGCTCTGGGCCCGGATTGGACCGTGTATTGGGTTGATTCAGAACGCGGGGATGCGCGCGTTATCTTGGATCTCGTCGAGTCCGAGAAGCTGCACCCGAACGTCATCTTCGTCTCCGACGGACAGCCTGACGACCTGGCGAATCTACTGCGCCCATTCTTGGAAGTCGCTTTCGAGATTCCCACGAACCCTCTGACTGCGCACAGTCACATCCCGGGCGTCATGCCACTCTTCCCCGAACATCCAGACGCGGGGCTGTAGCTTCGAGCCTGATTTCAGGGTGTCAGAGGCTCAAAAAGAGGCACCACAGTCTCTCGGTTCCGCGTGCTCTAGGTGTTCCTTGCAACTCGCCACTTTACCGCGCTTGTTCACCTTTCCTTCGCACACGGCAGTGTACTCAGATGAAATTCCCCCTGCCGGAGCGTTCCAGCAGGGGGATAATCAGTGGACGATGTCGCCGTTTCCAACAACCTCGCCGAAATGCAGGTCAGTGTGCGAAGTGGCGCGTGCCCGTCATGTACATCGTGATGCCAGCAGCCTTCGCAGCTTCGATGGATTCTTCGTCGCGGACGGATCCGCCAGGCTGGACGACAGCCTTCACGCCGGCATCAATCAGGACCTGCAGGCCATCAGCGAAGGGGAAGAACGCATCGGATGCGGCAACCGCGCCGATGGAACGCTGCTCAGTTTTTGCGCCAAGAATGTCTTCTGCGCGCGCACCGCCAGCGGACTGAATATCTGCGCCCGCATCCTTGGCCGCGTCACCGGTAGAGCGACCTCCCAGCGTGTTTGCGCGTTCGACTGCAAGCTTGCAGGAATCAACGCGGTTGACCTGTCCCATACCGACGCCGACCGAAGCCTCATCCTTAACCAGCAGGATCGCGTTAGAGCGGACGGCGCGAACCGTGCGCCATGCGAACTCAAGGTCAGCTAGGGTTGTAGCATCCGCGGCTTCACCTGCGACGAGCGTCCAGTTTGCCGGATCGTCGCCGACTGCATCGATGTCATCGCGGTCCTGAACCAGCAGGCCACCAGAAATCTGCTTGAACTCTCTGGCACCGACTGCCAGCGGAGCAACTTCCAGGACACGCAGATTCTTCTTCGCAGACAGGACCTCGAGCGCACCCTCGTCGTATCCGGGGGCCAGCACAACCTCGGTGAAGATCGGGACGATCTGCTTAGCCAGTTCAACGGTGACCGGGCGGTTCACGGCGATCACGCCACCGAATGCGGAGACGGGGTCACACGCGTGCGCCTTGCGATGTGCCTCGGCGACGTCGTCGGCAACGGCGATACCGCAGGGGTTCGCGTGCTTGATGATGGCGACGCAGGGGCGCTCGTGGTCGTAGGCGGCGCGCAGAGCAGCGTCACCGTCGGTGTAGTTGTTGTAGCTCATTGCCTTGCCATGCAGCTGGCGAGCATTGGCGATGCCGGGCAGAAGCTCGTTTTCGTCGAGGTCTTCTTCGTCGGCAATCTCGCGGTACACGGCAGCGTTCTGATGCGGATTCTCACCGTAGCGCAGGGAGTCAACGCGTTCGAAAGCATCGGCGACGAACGCCGGCATTTCGCCTTCTTCGTCGTCAGCTTCGACGATTTCTTCGGCTTCCCCGTCGATGGCAAACCCGAGGGACTCAAGGAACGCAGCATCGGAAGCGTCGAGGTGGGTTTCGCAGGCCTCGTCCAATTCGTCGCGTACATCGTCCAGATCGAGCTGATCGGCAAACCAGCCGGAGATGGCCAGATCGTAAGTTGCGGTATGTGCGAAGGCGCGTGCTGCCAGTTCGCGACGCTGTTTCAGCGTGAAACCTTCAGCCCGGGCAGCTTCAATAACCGCAGCGTAGGAATCGGGCGAGGTCACGACTGCAACCGACGGATGGTTCTTCGCCGCTGCACGCACCATGGACGGGCCACCGATATCAATCTGCTCGACGCATTCGTCGAAGTTACCCCCGCCGGCAACCGTCTGAGCGAACGGGTAGAGATTGCAAATAACCAGGTCAAATGCCTTCACGCCGAGTTCACTGATCTGCTCGCGGTGGTCAGCCTTGCGCTGATCAGCAAGAATGCCCGCGTGAATCATCGGGTGAAGGGTTTTCACGCGACCTTCGAGGACCTCGGGGAAACCGGTGACGTCGTCAACGGGGGTAACCGGGACGCCAGCTTCTGCGATCTTCGCGGCGGTCGAGCCGGTGGAAACAATTTCAACGCCAGCGCCAGCAAGTGCGGTGGCAAGCTCAATCAGACCGGTCTTGTCATAGACGGAAATAAGAGCGCGGGTAATGGGGCGGACGTCAATAGCTTCGAGATTGTCCAGGCGAACGGACATGGGTTCCTCCAGTAATGGTTGATCATGCCCGGCGCCCAGGCGGGCGACGCCTCACGGGTACTTCGGGTTGCTCCCCGGTGGTGATCCACCCTCGCCAGTTGCAACCTACGGCGATCGTATCCCGTAGCGCGTGTGCGTTCCAAGCAGGTCCAGTGAGGGATTCGCCCCACATTCGCCTTCCGCGTGCCAGTTATCGACGAGGCCGACCGCGCTTGTTCAAGGTTCCGTCGAAGCTCAGCGTCCCAGTCTTCGCGCGTTTCAAAGTGAGAAACTAGCAAACAAAGTGCGCGAGGCCTCGTTCCTTCGCTCAGTCGATCGCTGAACACTCCCTGTCTGCACCCACTAGAAGCGCCGTGGCGCCGAACGCGGGATCTTCGCACGCTTGAACAAGCGCACGCTTGTTGGAGCCTTCGCCGGATACCAGAACAGTTAACCGCGCTTGTTCAAGCGGAGCGTGCACAGATCAATGAGTCGGTTCGGTGTTCATTCGCTCTCTTCCAAGCGCGCTTGTTCACCGATCGAGAGCGAAGAGAGGTCAAGACGCTCAGTTGCAAGCGCATCTTCGGAGCGCGCTTGTTCAGCTTCCTGCTGAGCCGGAGACTTCACCGTCGGCTCAACAACTTGGGGAGTCGGTGTCCATGGAACAAGTTCAGGTTCCGACTGGGATTCTTTGAGGGTGTCATCGGCGCGCTTGTTCACCAAAACCTCGAGTTCTTCCTCGGTCGGGTCAGTATCAATTTCATCCGGTTCCGGAGTCTCTTCTGCTTCAACAAGCGCGGTCGAAACAGGCACGTCTGAAGCCGAAACATCGGAGGGCGATTCTTCAACAAGCGCGGTCGAAGACGGAGCCGTTTGCCCAGCGTCAAGAAGCGAAAGCTCCCATTGATCGCGCATCCACTTCAACGAGCGCGGGTGAACGATCACCCAACCAAATACAAACGCCAAACCAACTTCGCTGAGCAGAGCCACAGTAGTCGGACCGACATGCGGCCCTAGGAATGCCATGCGCGTCGCCCCCAGCTGAAAGGTTGACATGGCCATCCACATCCAGAAGCCAACACCGATCACGACAAATGCGACAGCGGAAAGAACAAACTGTTCACGAAGCGATGCTTGCCGACGCTTCCTTCCGCGCCACATACCGATGCCAAAACCGATCGCAATCGGAACGAGGATCGTCCAATAGCTTGGAGTGATATTGGGCATCGCGCCCAAGACAGGGATACCTGGGATCGGCAAAGTTGGGGCTGACGTGGGCGAATGAAGCGCATCGACTCCGACCCAGAATCCGGGTCCAGCAAACCAAGCCAACGTCCACGCCAAGATTGTTGGGGCGAAAAATAACTGACCGAGTCCAACAAGCGCGTCCTCAATTGGAGATGTCGTGAGCAGGAGCTGGTGGATCCCCGCGATTTGTGAGGTATGAGTAAGAAGGGCGATCAGAGTAAGAACCGCCGCAGATCCGACGACGACTGTGAGTGCGATTGCGGCCTCGCGAATTCCTAAACGAATGAGGCGCGGGACTCCCCACCGGCGAAGTGGATGGTCACCACAAGAAAAAAACGCCCACGCCGACGCGAGAAGCGAAACGAATAGGGCACCCGGCATCGCTTCCCACCAGCGCACATACGAAGCACCCGAACCGATCAGGAAAGCGGTCATCACAGTGAAAGCAGGAACGGCGAACCAGTTCGACGATGGCGAGAACTCTTCGCCTCCGCGCAAGAAGAGTCGGAGCAACACAACGAGGCCGATCGACACAAGAGTGGGGATGGCGTGATAGGTGACGGTTTCTGTATGAACTGATGCGCCGAAGAGGACTCCGAAGACATCCGAACTGGACGCGAACACCGTGTCCCAGCCGATTTTTGACACCCACGGGTTCGACGCGACCGTCAGGAAGGAGCCCATGACGATAAGAACGCAGGTAGCCCAACCGACGAATGCTGCTTCAACGCCCGAAAGCATGGCGCGCGCCCAACCGTCAGGCATGCTCACGCGAATAGTTTTCCGCGTCGGAGCGTACGTCGTTGTGGTGACGCTTGGTGAAGTCTCAGGCGTAACGTTCATAGCGTTATCCATCATGACGCACCGGTGGCCGGTAGGGCTTTCGCACCACCGGCCACCGTCAGATTGAGACCTACCTCAGTGTGGAAGCGAGATCAGATCGCTTTCAGAGTTTGTGTTCTGGCCACTCCGTTTGCAGAGTTTGTGTTCTGTTCGCTTCCGGCCTCTTCAGTTTGCCCTGCCAAAACCGGCATAGTGTGCAACTACTTTGAGAGGATTTCTCGAGCAAGCTGAGCGGTCTGCGACGGAGTCCGACCGACGCGAACACCAACTGCTTCTAGGGCCTCGGCCTTTGCCGCAGCAGTACCGGAAGAACCGGAAACGATCGCGCCAGCGTGCCCCATGGTCTTGCCTTCGGGGGCTGTAAAACCAGCAACGTAGGCGACAACGGGTTTCGTCATGTTTTCCTTGATCCAGGTAGCTGCTCGTTCTTCTGCGTCGCCACCGATTTCGCCGATCATCACAACCAGATCGGTGTCGGGGTCGGCTTCGAACGCCGCCAAGGCATCGATGTGGGTGGTTCCGACCACCGGGTCGCCACCGATGCCAAGGCAGGTGGTGAAACCAAAGTCGCGGAGTTCGTACATGAGCTGGTACGTGAGCGTGCCGGACTTAGAAACTAGGCCGATGCGACCCGGACCGGTGATGTCTGCTGGTGTGATACCAACGTTTGATTGGTTTGGGCTAATGATGCCTGGGCAGTTCGGGCCAATCAGACGAACACCCTTCTTCAGTGCATGCGACACGAAAACGGTTGAGTCTGCGACAGGAATACCTTCGGTGATCACAACGATCGTTTCGATGCCAGCATCAATCGCTTCAAGTGCGGCTCCCTTCGCGAAGGCCGGCGGAACGAAGATGACGGAAGTGTTCGCGTTCGTTGCTTCTTTTGCTTCAGCAACAGTGGCGTACACGGGTACGGACACTGTTCCGTTTTCGACCCGGTCAGCGGCCGGGCCGTAGCCAACCACGTCAAAGTCGACACTGGTGCCGGCTTTGCGCGGGTTAGTGCCAGCAACAATGGTCGTGCCGGCGCTCAGCATCCGTTGCGTGTGCTTGCGGCCTTCAGCGCCCGTCATACCCTGGACGATGACACGGGAGTCAGAGTTAAGGAAAATCGACATTCTTTTCGTCCTTTGTCTTTCGTCTGGTCAGTTCTGAGCCGGCCGTGAAGCAACGGCCTCGGCAGCAAGTTCAGCTGCACGTCGTGCGGCATCGTCCATGGTCTCAACCATGTGGATCAACGGATGGTTCGCCGCCTGGAGGATCGCTCGACCTTCGGCGACCTTATTTCCATCGAGGCGAACCACCAGAGGCTTCGTCGCAGAGTCGCCAAGAACTTCGAGAGCTCCGATGATGCCTTCCGCGACCTTGTCACATGCGGTAATGCCACCGAAAACGTTAACGAAGACAGAGCGAACCTGCTCGTCGCCGAGGATGATGTCGAGGCCCTTTGCCATCACTTCAGCCGAAGCACCGCCACCGATATCGAGGAAGTTTGCCGGTTTTACGCCAAGATCTTCACCGGCCATCGCAACGACGTCGAGGGTTGACATGACCAGACCAGCACCGTTACCGATGATGCCAACTTCACCTTCGAGGCGCACGTAGTTCAGTCCGGCTTCCTTCGCCAGCGCCTCGCGGGGATCTTGGGTGGCTCGGTCGACGAGTTCTTCGTGTTCCGGATGGCGGAAGCGGGCGTTGTCGTCCAGGCTGACCTTGCCGTCGACTGCCCACACGGTACCGTCGGTGGCAGTGACAAGAGGATTGACCTCGACAAGGGTTGCGTCCTCGTCGCGGTAGGTTTCCCAGAGCAGGACGAGGACCGGAATGAGGGGATCCTGGCGTTCAGCGGGGAATCCCGCTTGCGTCAAGATCTCCCGTGCCACTTGATCGTTGATTCCGATGACGGGGTTCAGAGGCACGCGAGCTAGGGCTTCGGGGCGTTCCTTCGCCAGGGTTTCAATGTCCATACCGCCTTCGCGGGAGCACATTGCAAGGTAGCGACGGTTCGATCGATCAAGGAGGATCGAGAAGTAGTATTCCTCGGCGATGTCGGCACCCGATGCGATCAGCAGGGTTTTGACGATATGTCCCTTGATATCGAGTCCAAGAATTGCCTCTGCTTTTTCAGCGGCTTCTGCGGCAGTGTAAGCAAGTTTGACGCCACCTGCCTTTCCGCGGCCACCGGTTTTCACCTGCGCTTTGACGACGAGAAGCTCGGCGCCATCTGAGAGCAGACGAGTTGCCGCTGTGCGCGCCTCTTCGACAGTCGTTGCGGTAAGCCCGGGCAGTACGGGAACGCCGTGCTTTCGAAACATGTCACGTGCTTGGTATTCATACAGGTCCACGGGTGGACTCCTTTGTCATCTATGGCTTGTCATTGAACAGACTAACGACCATTTAGGCCGTTCGTCCTAAGAACGCCAATTTATGTTCGATTCAGATTTTTTCTAGGGGTGCAACTCGAAGAAGCAGGCGCTTCTCCGCTTCGCTGAATTTGACCCGAGCAACCGTTGTTTTCCCCTGACCTTCGAGGCCAACAACAGTTCCCTCCCCCAGACTCGCGTGTTTAACCCTATCGCCAACCTTCAAGTCAAGGAGTGGTCGGTGCGTATTGCGTGACGTTTGTTGCGCACCCATGCGTATGGTTTTCCCGGTTCGAATACCTGTGACTCGAGAGGCAGTTTCTGCTTTACCGGAGCCAAAAACTGGCCCATCATCATCCAAGGCACGACCGGTGTGCGAAGAGTAGGAGCCCGATCCCCATCCGCTCCCCCAGGAGTTTTCGCGCGAACGCAGTCGTTCACTTGCAGTTGAGGATCGGCGAATATCGCATAGCTCCGGCGGAATATCTGCGAGGAACTGGGACGGCAACATCTCTTGCGGACTACCCCAAGCTGAGCGAATAGAGGCTCGAGTCAGATACAGTCGCTCACGCGCACGCGTAATTGCCACGTACGCAAGGCGACGCTCTTCCGCAAGCTCAGACTCATCCCCAAGCGACCTTTGATGCGGGAAGGTCCCATCTTCCATGCCGGTGACAAACACGATGGGGAATTCCAGCCCCTTCGCTGTATGCACTGTCATCAACGTCACCTGACCACTTCGCTGGTCTTCAGATGGAATTTGATCCGAATCTGCAACGAGTGCGACTCGCTCAAGGAAGTCGACCAAACTACCGCGCGGGTTCACGTGCGCGAAATCAATCGCTACTGAGTGCAATTCTGCAAGGTTTTCCACGCGCGAAGCATCCTGAGGATCCTCCGACTTTCGTAGCGTAGCGAGGTATCCCGTCTTATCCAAGATCTCCTCGAGAATATCGGCAGTCGACACACCCTTTTCACTTGCTTGCCGAGTAGATTCGATAAGACCCCAGAACGCAGCAATCGACTTTCGCGCTCGCGGAGAAAGGCCAAGGACCTCGCGCTGTTCACCACTGGGGGGCAACTGCCGGCTGGGCAAATTTCCGATCGACGAGGCCGAGTTTACATCTTGAGCATCCGGCGGATTTTGCTCGAATGTACGTACCTCTACGTCTGCCCACGCACTGAGCGCATTGTCTACGATGGCCCCCGGTGTTTCAGACTCAACAAGGGAAGGCTCGCTTGTTTGTTTCCCTAAGTCTGTGGCGTTCGATGGGAAAGGTTTACCCGAAGGAGAATCAGAAGAGGTGGCAACATCGACGAGCGATGTCGCATCGCTTTGACTGACCGTCGGATATTGCCATTCAATACCTTCACTTTCACCCAGCGGGCATCCTTCGCTTTCCCAGACGTCTCGGACAGCTTGGCCGAAGGAAATACCGTATCGAGAAGCATGGACTGCGATAGCGTCTTCAGCTTTTGCGCCGATCCCACGACGCGGAACGTTGATAATTCTGCGGACGGCAACGCTGTCATCAGGATTGGAGATCGCTTGCAGGTAGGCCAGCGCATCTTTGATTTCTTTGCGCTCGTAGAATCGTGTTCCGCCGACCACGCGGTAGGGAATTCCTTGACGCACAAGGAGTTCTTCAATGGCACGTGACTGGGCGTTTGTACGGTAAAAGACTGCAACATCACCATATGAAGCACCCTGATCAGCCAGGCGATCAACTTCAGACACGACAAAACGTGCTTCATCATGTTCAGAATCAGCTGCGTCAAGAGTGATGAGCGCACCATCGCCTGAAGCTGTCCACAGGTTTTTTGGTCGACGCCCTTGGTTGCGCGCGATCACTGCATTCGCGGCAGAGAGAATATTCTGTGTCGACCGATAATTCTGCTCCAGAAGAATTGTGCGAGCACCCGGAAAATCGCGCTCAAACTGCTCAATGTTGCGGATTGTTGCACCGCGGAAGGCGTAAATCGACTGGTCTGAGTCACCAACCACGGTGAGCTCACCGGGTTCTACTCCGTCATCGCCATCGCCGACAAGTAGGCGAACCAGGACATACTGCGCATGGTTCGTGTCTTGATACTCATCCACCAGAATGTGGCGGAAGCGCCGATGATACTGTTGAGCAATCAGTGGCTTGTCTTTCAGCAACTGCACCGTTGCCATGATCAGATCATCGAAGTCCAGCGCATTCGATTCGCGCATTCTCTTTGAGTATTCGCGATAGGTGTTTGCGACGATCTTTGAAATTGGGTCGTTTGCGCAGGTTTCCTCGTATTTGGCGGGAGTAATCAGTTCATTTTTTAGATCTGAAATCTTGGCCGCGATCATTTTGGGTGAGTATCGCTTCACGTCGACATCCATCGATTTCAGGATCATTTGAATGAGTCGCTGAGCATCCTGCGCGTCATAAATGGTGAACGACGAAGTCAGACCGGCGGCCTCGTGCTCACGTCGCAGGATTCGCACGCAGGCCGAATGGAACGTCGAAACCCACATATACTCCGCGCCATGACCGACCAGCCCGCCAACCCTTTCACGCATTTCTGCGGCGGCTTTGTTGGTGAACGTGATCGCAAGAATCTGCCCTTGTGTGGCTCGCCCTGTAGCAAGAAGGTAGGCAATTCGGTGAGTAAGCACGCGCGTTTTCCCAGATCCCGCGCCCGCCATAATCAGTAGAGGTCCGCCGTCGTGGACGACAGCTTCGCGTTGCTGATCGTTGAGTTCTCTAATGAGTTCATCCGGTTCAGAAAAACGAGGCCGGGACTGCCAGTCTGAAGGTTCTTTACTTCCATTGCCCGAATAGCCGAACGCAGATTTCGAGCTGGTCCTATTCGCCTGAGAGAAGTACTCAGATTCATCCAAAACGGGCACAACATCTTCACCTGGAACGGATCCGCCGGGGAAGTCATATACCGGCGACTCAGGCCCAGGTTCTGGCACACCGCCCCATTCTGAGAATGAAGCGGAGCCAAGATCGGGAAGAGAAGTGAAATCAGTCATCGCTCTCCTAGCCTAAAACAGACCATGTAGAAACCAATCTGCAAAACGTCCGACAGGTGTTCATCCTGAGAAGTAGCCGGGGCTTCGGGTGAACAAGCACGACCATGACAGCGCGCAATCACGCCCGCAACAGTGAACAAGCGCAGCCCCACGGTGAACAAGCACGCTACCCTTCGCGTGAACAAGCACCGTAAAAACGCAGATCACACACGTTTGCTTCTACGAAGACGGTGAACAAGCACGGCAAACGCTGAACAAGCACGGCACCTCGGTACAAGCGCACTCACGCCCGCTCAACCCAACCAGTTCTACTTCTTGCGATACAGCGACTTGGTTGCGTAGACGGGTTCGTTCGTCACCTGAACGCCAAGCGAACGGAAGATGCCTTCATCCACTGAGCCGAGAATCGTCGAAGTATGAACGTCACAGCCCTTCAACTCGCCTAAGCATTCAAGAGCTCGGCGGGCGTTGCCATCAGTGGAAGCAGAGACGGCCAGCGCGATCAGGACCTCGTCGGTGTGCAGACGCGGGTTCGCGGAACCCAGATGCTGAGTCTTCAAAGTCTGGATCGGCGTGATCGCGTCGGGCGACAGCAGCTTCACCTCAGAATCGATACCCGCCAGGATCTTCAGGGCGTTCAACAACATGGCCGATGAACAGCCAAGCAGAGCCGACGTCTTACCCGTGACGATCTGACCGTCAGCCAGTTCAATCGCAGCAGCCGGAGCGCCAGTTGATTGAGCGAGCGCAACCGTCGGCGGGACAACTGGGCGATCGGTCGGCGTGATTGACAGCTTTGACATCGCCAGAGCGATGCGTTCCGATTGAACCGGCTCAGACAGTTCTTTCTTTTCGGTCACCAATGCCTTGTAGTAGCGACGGATCACTTCCTGCTTGGACGCTTCGCGGCACGCGTCGTCGTCGCAGATCGACTTGCCCGCCATATTGACACCCATGTCGGTCGGGCTCTGATATGGGGATTCGCCTAGGATTTGCGTGAACAAGCGCTGTAGCACGGGGAAGATTTCGACGTCGCGGTTGTAGTTAACGGTCTTTTCGCCGTGGGCTTCCAGGTGGAAGGGGTCGATCATGTTGATGTCGTCAAGGTCAGCGGTTGCCGCCTCGTAGGCGATGTTAACCGGGTGGTCTAGAGGCAGGTTCCAGATCGGGAACGTCTCCCACTTCGCGTAGCCGGAGCGGATGCCACGCTTGTGGTCGTGGTAGAGCTGGGACAGGCAGGTTGCCATCTTGCCGGAGCCCGGGCCGGGGGCGGTGACGACGATCAGGTCGTGGGTGGTCTCGATGTATTCATTTGCGCCGTAGCCTTCGTCCGAGACGATGCGCGCAACATCGTTCGGATAGCCGGGGATCGGGAAGTGGCGGTAAACGGTAATACCGAGGCGCTCGAACTTCTGCTTCACGGCCTGCGCTTCGCGATTATCGTCAGTCCACTGAGTAATAACAACAGAGCCGACGTACAGTCCGTAGTCGCGGAATTCGTCGATGTGGCGCAGGACCTCGTCGTCGTAGGTGGTGCCGAGGTCCGCGCGCACTTTATGACGTTGGAAGTCCTTGGCATTCACGGCGACGATGATTTCGACGTCGTCAGCAAGTTCCTTCAGCATGACGACCTTGTTATCCGGGGTGAAGCCGGGCAACACGCGCGATGCGTGCATATCGTCGATGAGTTTGCCGCCGAACTCCAAGTAGAGCTTTCCGCCGAAGTCAGCGCGCCTTTGGGCGATGTGCTGAGACTGGAGTCGCAGGTAGGTGTCGCGGTCAAATCCGATACGGTGCATGGTCTCCCCTACTGAAAGCTCTGAATGCCAAAGCAATATTCGTAACGAATGGAGATTACCGCGTCAGCCGGCTCAGGGGGCGCCTCTTCGGTCGCCTTTCGCGCCTCAGGGTCGAAATGCGTTCGGGTTCACAGCAGACTTTCGGCTTCGCGTTTTTTATTCACGAGGCTGACCTCACACGATGTGACGTTGCATTGCCCAGCGGGTCAGTTCGTGACGGTTCGACAGCTGAAGTTTGCGCAACACAGCCGATACGTGTGTTTCTACTGTTTTCACCGAGATGAAGAGCTCGGAGGCTACTTCCTTGTACGTGTAACCGCGAGCAATCAGACGCATGACTTCCTGTTCGCGAGCGGAGAGAAGATCGAGTTCGTCGTCACCGATGGCAACCTGCCCAGTGCCGAATGCGTCAAGCACAAAGCCGGCAAGGCGAGGACTGAACGCCGCGTCTCCGGCAGCAATACGACCGATAGCTTCAAGGAGTTCGGGGGTAGAAATCGACTTGGTGACATACCCGCGAGCGCCACTTCGGATGACCTGAACGACATCTTCGGGTGAGTCTGAGACAGAGAGGGCTAGGAAGCGTAGACCCTCAATATCTTGGCATCGAGCGGAAACCTCTGCTCCACCGCCACCGCGACCTCCGGGCAGGTGAACGTCGAGCAGGGCGACATCGGGGCGAAGTTCATGGCATGCCGCGATTGCTCCATCAACGTCCGCTGCTTCGCCGACGATTTCGAGGTCTGCGCCGGAGTTTTCAAGTTCTGCGCGAACACCAGCGCGAACCATTGCGTGGTCGTCAATCACGATGAGTCGAATTGTCATAGGTCTATTCTCTTCGCTTTTCTTCACTGCCGTGGTTGCGGATAAGTGTTTCTTGTTATTGAGCGCTTGCCTAGTCTCTTGGGAGGCTGAGTTCCACTTCTGTTCCGCTCTGAAGCATTCTGATTCTGGCTTTTCCTCCTACGCGTTCCATACGACCGATGATTGAGTCACGAACGCCGTGCCGATCGCTCGGGATTGAAGCCAGATCAAATCCTGAACCGGAGTCTTTGATGAACGCTTCGATAACGTGCGGTCGAACTTCAACATATACAGAAACGGGAGGTTCGCCGTGCCTGACGGCATTCGCTACAGCTTCTCCGATTGCGGCGACCATCGCGAGCTCACCGGGACCCGGGACAGTATCTCCGACCGCAACAACATCAACGGGGATACCGTGACGGCTTTCCACCTGTTCGACGGTGTTTCGGATTGCTTGCGACAATGACTCATTTGCCTGCGTACGACCGGTGTAGAGCCAGGATCGTAGCTCTCGTTCTTCTGCAAGCGCTAGTGCTCGTACGCGAGCGGGGTCGGAAGCGGCCGAACGAATCAGTGTGAGTGTTTGAAGAACCGAGTCATGCAAGTGTGCTGCGATGTCGGCGCGCTCGGCCTCGCGAACTTCTCGTTCACGGCTTACTGAAAGGTCTTTCGACGTGCGTAACCAAAGCGGAAGTAACGCGAACAGCACGCCGGCGACCACGACCGCACCGATCAGGCCGCCGCGAAGCAAGATGATTGTCGGGTCTCCGCGTCCGGCAAGGAAGAGCACGCCAGTGAAGAGGAGCCCGATTCCCGCGCCGACGATTGCCAGAAATCTGGATGATCGCCACTGCTGAATATGTGCCCCTTGGCTCCACACCAGTCCCAAGCCGGCGATGATCAAACCTGCCGATGCTACGTCGAACAGACGGGCGACATTCGTCCAAGCAAACAGTGTTGCAACGAGGGCCGCAAGCAGAATCAGCACTCCAGCAAGCAGGAGCTGTCCCCTACTTGCATCGTGCGGATTGCCCTGTTTTTTCGTTGCTAGGTTGGCTCCGATCGGAGCGCCCCCAACACGGATGCGTTGCCCATCATCTTCGGGGACCATTGCCCACAGCCAGACGTAGAGGATCACGCCCGTTCCACCGAAGAGCCCAGCAAGGACCATCAGCACGCGAACAAGCGTGACTGACACTCCGAGGTGAACAGATAGGCCGGAGCAAACCCCAGCGATGCGGGCGCTCGGCATATCTGCTGATATTTCGCGCGCACGTTTCAGCGGAGCACGGTAGGCAGAAGGCATGGGAGGACGCCAGCCGCCGACAGTATTGGCCATGCCGGGCTGAACGGGTATATACCCTTTGTTTTCGCCTTCATTCACACGACCTATCTTCACATCTTTCGAACAGCGACCGCGACTTTAAGGGGCTAAATCAGGGACAGTTAAGGGATAACCCCACTGTCGCCGGTTCAGCGAAGCGACCACACTGTTGAGTATGGACATGAACTCTTCGCACCCGTACGGTCAGGACACGACCGGGGACACCCCTTCCGGCAGTGGCTTCAACCCGAACGACGCAAATGCGTCGAATGCTGCTTTCAACGGCAACGCTCAATACCCAGGTGGGCCTGGTTTCACTCCGAATAATGGCCCGTTCCCACCGGGCCAGAGTGGATACAACACAGGTGGCGGATTCTTCGCCTCCATCCGACGTTCCGGATGGTACCGCCCATCAGTGAGGACAATTGGTGGCGTGTGCGCAGCGATCTCCGCTCGAACCGGTTGGGACTTAGCGCTTGTCCGCGGGCTCAGCATTGTGGCGATCCTGATCTTCCCGCCGATGTTGGCAGCCTACGGTCTTGGGTGGGGTCTCCTTCCCGATCAGATGACCGGACGAATCCACGCTGAAGAACTCGTGAATGGTCGGTTCGAATCAGGACAGGCGGGGGCAATCCTGTTCATCCTGATGGGAAGCACCTCATTTTTCCCGTTCTCAGTCGTGATAGAAGAATCACCGCTCGGTTCACTCGGCATAGTGTTTGTCTTAGTGGCGGTCATCATCAGCGTCATCGCCGTTGTTTTGGTCCGCCACGACCGACAGTCAGCACCCACGACGTTTCAAGGAAATCCGCCAATGAACATGGATCCGAATAGTCAGCCTGGGCGCTCCTCTTCAGCTTTCGCTTCACCCTCCATGAACGAGGCCGGTCAGCCCAATTCAGACGCAATGAACGTTTCGGGGACCGGTGCTGAATACTCCGCCCCCCATCTGGGCACGATGCCGAGTCCTGCTTGGGCGGCCTCGTCCCCAAATCCCATGCAGCCAGCAACCCCATACACCGGAGGTTTTTCGCAGGCTCCAAACGGCGCGTATCACAACAACGCCAGGACACCATACCAGCCGGCATATCCGAATGCTCCTATGAATTCGGCACCCTATCAGGTTCCCAACACGCCAATGAACAATGGAGTGAACAACTGGATTCCACCGCTGGCTCCGTTTGTCCGTAGCGTCGGACGGCGGACAAACTTAATCGTCACCGGTCTTGTTCTTTTGACAATGGCGACGACGTTTGAACTCATGTACTACTACATGGACAATGGCTCCGCCGAGATGCTGGTTTTCGGGACGAAGATCGGTCTGATCGGCGGTGGCATCTGCATGCTCATCGCAGGGCTTGCCCTCGCGATCGCTGCGATGGGTGGGCGGAAGGCAGACTGGCTGGTCGCACTGTCAGTAATCGGCACGTTCTTGTCCTTGCCAACTGTCTTGTTCGGCATATCAATGAACTCCGAATACACCGCAAATTCTGCTTCCTTTGATTATTCAACCGAAACGCTAGTCAGCGATTGGACCGAATCGACGGTCTATTCTTCTCGGGGGAGAGCGTTGCTTGACATCTCGCAGGCTCCCGCGGGAACTTCCAAAGAAATCGTCGTTGACCCTAGCGTGAGTGACCTAGAGATTTCTGCGCGCACCGATCAGCCGGTCCGCATCATCTGCGAAATGGGAATTCAAGAGGTCGAGTATTCTTTCGATAACACTCACCCTTCAAAGAACAGGACGTGGGTGAACGCCCTGCGTGGATGCAACGATTCAGTTGACGCAGAAAATCCGGTATCGGTTCAATCCCCGACCTTCAACAACAGTGACGGGATCACGGTTCGCATCACTTCATGGATGTGGAGCTTCAACTACGAGGAAGACTGGTACGGCAATACTCCAGCTCCTTCTTCAACGCCCGAATCCGACGAGGGCCAGTCTGGTTCGACTGGCCAGTCGGGAGCGTTTGATCAGGGACAATCAGGTTCTTCCTCCTCACAGTCCGGGGCTAGCACGTCTGGCGCATCCACTTCTTCCACTACTTCAGGAGCCGACGTTTCCCCCGTATCGTGGGTTCTCTCGGCTGACTCAACGCTAAGGAGCGCAGCATGACCACCTCTCATATGCCTGATGAAGCAACGACCGAGTTCAACGTAGCCGACGAGACAACCGCCATGCCCACCTCCGAGGAGCAGCCGACTAAGGTTTGGACCGCAGCAGACGCCGCAGCACATGCTTCAGAACCCGTCGTGGAAGTTTCGACGAAACCTCGGGTAGGGCAGCTCATCTGGGCGCTGATCGTTATTACCATCGGAGTGTTCCTGATTGTTCTGCCGTTCTTGAACGTCGTACAGTTGCCGTTTGTTTTCATCGGCCTGATTGCAGCGCTCGGCCTAGTGCTGATCATTTCCGCGTTCTTCGTCGGCAAGCCGAAAGATCGTTAGCCCGCTTTTTCAGTCGAGCACAGTGCATCTTTGACCGCGCTTGTTCACCATCCGCCCTGCACACAACCGCGCTTGTTCACGGCGCGGGCGGGTATGAGCCGCGCTTGTTCACCATCGGGCGTACACAACATAAAGAAGGTGCCTCGGGAACAACCCCGAGGCACCTTCATCTATGCCAGGCCGACACTCAACGATCAGTCACGCACACGCCTGCGCGCAGCAAACCCAGCCACACCAGTAGCGAGGAAGAGAGCCGAAAGCTCTGCAAGCAAAACCGCATCAGCACCCGTTGAAGAAAGCTTCTTCACCGAGGCTTTCTTCACAGGCTGAGAATCACCAACAGGCTTATCGGCATTCGACTGATCCGGAACAGGCACAGCATCCGCGGGAAGAACCTCGAACTTAATGATGCTCTCACCCGACTTGCTCACCACCTTCACAGTGTGCTCGCCAACTTCAAAGCCAGCCGGAACCTTCCAATCAGCCTGAGCAGTCCCCTGCTCGTCGTCATACTTGATATCGCTTTCAGGGATTACAACTGGCTCCGAGTGAACGGTGAGCTTAATACGCTCGCCCTTCTTCAGACCCTTCACACGAATCGACAGAGTATCTCCAACCTTCACCTGAGCAGCACCCAACTCAAGAGTCGGAACATCCGCCTGACCAGGCTCATCACCACCAGGGTTCGGAGTCGGAGTCTGCTGGTGCAGAACAACACGAAGCGGAGCCGTTACTGCTTCACCTTGCGAGTTGGTTGCAACCGCACGATAGAGATGCGACTGGACGTCCTTCGATGCCTTCAGGCTCAACTTGTCAGTTGTTGCTCCTTCGATTGGAGTCCACGAATCTTCAGCACCGCTGACCTCACGTGACTGCCATGCAATCGTCGGAACGGGCATACCTGAAGCCGTCGTGGACAGGACGACGGTTTCGCCCTCGTTCACTGTGACTTTCTGCCACGCACCATCGTCAGCCGGTTCAAGAACCGAGTCGTTCAAGCTAGCGGACAGCGGGGTGAGGGCCGGCTTTTCGACGATATTGATCGTGAGTGGCTCAGAGTACGCTGTCTCGACGCTATTCGTCGCAGCAACTCGCACCTTCAAACCGTGGTGCTTCGCGTCGATCTCAAACGAGTAGCCCTGCTGCGTCTGGCCTTCCACATCGTTCCATGTCTGACCATCAGCCGAAGTCTGCCACTGAAGCTTAGGGGCGGGGAAGCCGCTTGTTTTAGCAGTAAAGGTCAGGATTGATCCGGGAACAGCGTTCAGCTGGTCGCCCGAAACGCTGAAGCCTTCTTCAGGGTCAGCAACTGCGCTAATAACCGCGGTGGGAGCAGTGTTCTGCCCGTAGACCTCAACCTCAGCAAGGTTGAGTTCCTTCCAGTTTCCTGGCAACATCACACGAATGTAGCGAGCCTGGTAGCCATCGAAATTCAGACTGGTCGGGAAATCAGCCTTCTCTTCGACCTTGAAGTACTTGAGTTCTCCTGCTTCACCCTTCTTCTCAATTTCTTCGCTGGATAGCTTGTCGTCAAGCTTGTCCTTCGAAGCAATAACGTAGAAGCCCTTCAGGCGCTCCGCACACGACTGGTTTCCGTTGCACTGATCGTCAGCAGAACGGTTGTAGATGTTAACCTGTCCGACCGGAACTGTTTTCTCAAGGTCAACCTCCCACCAGGGATCATTCTGCGTAGCCGTTGCGCTAACCGAACCGTTGTCCCACTTTCCATCCGTGTTGCCGTCGACGGCTCGGGATGCTGGGCCGTTCCAGGCGCTGTCAGAAGACTGGCGTGCAGGCTTCTTGAGGGCCAGGTTCAACGAGGGATCGACAACCGTCAGGGTTGCGATTTCCGACGTGGCTGTTCCAGCTTCGTTGGTGGCAACGACAAAGAAATCTGCTTCATTGTCATCCTTTGTTGTGACGAAGGTGTACGAGGAATTCGTTGCACCCTCAATCAGTATGTCCTCGCCGTCGTCACCAATGCGGTACCACTGGTAGGTCGGAGCTGGGCGACCCGAAGCGCCGGCAGCGAAAGTGACGGATTCGCCTTCGACGACCTGTGCGTCGCTCGGTTGAGACGTGAAGGTCGGAGCAACCGAGGCAGCGTGATCCTTGTATGCTGCCACCTTGATCGATTCAACCTTGACGTTGAGAGCATCGGTGTAATAGCTCGGGTTCGCCAGCTGGATGCGAAGGCGAGAGACCTCATTCGGGTTCATCGTGTACCCGGAGATGGGACGGGTCTTCAGGTCAATTCCTTTGAACAGCTGGGTGACGCCGTTGAAGGTCACATTGTATTCAACGTCGTCTTGGAAACCCGACGATTGGGTGAGATCGAATTCGACATCGCCGTACTTTTCGCCAGAGCGATCAACGATGTAGGCGTCCAGGATGGCCGCGTTGTACGAGGTGCCAACGGTGCGCTTGACAATATCGCGCGTCGGGATGGTGCCACTTCCGTGGTCGAGGTTCACGGTCTGAGTGGGGACGTAGCGTGCTTCACCGTCAAGGGCAACCTTGATGACCGGACGGTACTTGTCAGGGGATTCTCCGGACATCGTCACTGTCAGGTCAAGGCCGTTGCGAGCAAATTGAACGGGGGTTCCCTTGCCATCAACCGTGACTGAGGTGACCTTGTTTGCCAGTCCAGGAACGGTGATTGATTCTCCGGACTTCCACTGGTTCGGGAAGATGTACAGGTCTGAACCATTCACTGTCAGGAGAGCGTTAGACGGTGCGGGGATCCATGTTGCACTTGCTCCGTCGATGGCGTGCGGGTGATCAGTGTGCCATGTTCCTAGTTCCTTCAGAACATATTCGTCGTATTCGGGGAAGGAACCGTCACCCATCGGACCGACGTTGAAAGCGAAGTTTCCGTCGTTGGCTACGACACCGACGAGGTTCGAGATGGCCTCGCTAATTACTCTGTTAGCTGTGCCCGCTGAGCGATTTGCTCGCGAGTCTGAACAGTAGGACCAGCATCTGGGGAAGATGGATCGGATGGATTCCCACGGACCGATGCTGAAGGATGAGTGGACCGCGTTGTCGCCGCCAACGTTGAAGTCACCTTTGTTGTTCCACACGCGAGAGTTCACGACCGTTGTGTTCGGCTGCAGTTCATGGACCTTGTCGGCCATCTTCTGAGATTGTTCCGCGGTCGGACCACCCATGTCGAACCAGAACTCGGCGATCGGACCGTAGTTGGTGAGTAGCTCGGTGATCTGGTCGAGGTTGTACTGAAGGTGTTCTTCAGTGATGGGGTTGAGGTTGGAGTAGGGTTCGGGATCATGCTTCTCCCAGTCGATGATGGAGAAGTAGAAGGCGAGCTTCATGTCGATCTTGCCGCATTCGTCAGCGAGCTGTTTCATCGGGTCTTTCCCGAATGCTGTCTGCTTGACGACGTTGTAGTCGGTCGTCTTGGTGTCCCACATGGCAAAACCGTCATGGTGCTTCGAAGTCACCATGACGTACTTCATGCCGGCGTTCTTTGCGGTCTGGCAGATCTTCGCAGCATCCCATTTGTCTGCAGTCATCTTCTTGGCTTCTTTGAGGTATTCCTCGCGAGGAATGTTCATCCAAGCCTTGATTTGTTCTGGGTAGCCGATGGACTGAACTTGTCCGTTGTAGCTTCCTCCGAACATTGAGTAGACACCCCAGTGCATGAAGAGACCGAATTGCAGTTTCTGCCATGCAGCGATGCGTTCATTCGTGGACTTTTCCACGGCTGCGGGCGCGCCAAGGATATCTCCAACGTTTTCCTGCGATGTTTGCACCGAGGCAAATGCTGGCGATAGTGCGCCACCCCCGACGAGCAACGCGGCGGCGGCCAGGCTACTCACGATCCGTCGTCGTAACATACGGCGGTTCTCCTTTCGAGTGTGTTGATGGGACAGACATCGTTGTCTTTTCCTCTTCGTTGAGGTTTCCCATTAGAAAATCGTAATGCCGAAATAGAAGCGATTTCTTTCACTTGATAATCGAAAGTATTAAATTCGATAGTTTTTCGACGGTTCGATTAACCCTTACTCCAAAAGGTCCTAGATAAAGTAGTTTCTAAGAAACTAAAAAATATCCTTACGCCTTTTCCTATTGCCGAGGCCGCGCTCCCCAAAATCACCGCGCTTGTTCACCATCCACCCTGCACACAACCGCGCTTGTTCACGGCGCGGGCGGGCATGAGCCAGGAGTAAGTGAAGAAGGCGCGCCTTGCCGTAGATAGACGAAAGGTGGGAAGCGGATGAGCTTCCCACCTTTCGCGGTGTTGAATGAGTTGAGCTTACAAAGGCTCAGGCTCCGGTCACATCATCGGGAGTTGAATCCGCGTAGCGTGCGAGTTCTTCTTCGACGATGGCTTCGTCGAGCTTGGTGAAGACAGGCGTCGGCTTCGCGATCGGGGTACCCACCGTGATGAGGTGGCGTTCCCACGTTGGAGCTGAGGTGTAGTCACCCGTAATAATCGGGTATCCGTTGCGGCCGTCGAATGCTTCGGGCAGAACCTGCGGGTCGAGTTCTTCGACCTCTTCGATGCGTGGCATCGGAGCGATGTTGCCCGCACCGCCCATGACGCGGTCAATGTCGTTCGCTGCGTGAGGGAGGAACGGCGAGAGCATCAGGTTGAGATCAGTGACAGCCTGGGCGAGGGTATGCAGAACCGTTGCAAGTCGTTCACGCTGTTCGGGTGCCTTGAGCTTGAAGGGCTCGGTGTCGGTGACGTACTTGTTGGCTTCGCTGACCAGTCGCATCGCTTCAGAGAGTGCGGCCTTCTGACGGTGGTGACGGATCAGGTCACCGATAGTTTCGAAGCCTTTGTTGATTTCGTCCAATAGCGCACGGTCGATATCTTCAAGCTCGCCGGGAGCAGGAATTTCGCCGAACTTCTTGGCGATCATCGATGCCGTTCGGTTGACCAGGTTGCCCCAGCCGGCGACGAGTTCGCCGTTGGTGCGGCGGACGAATTCTGCCCATGTGAAGTCGGAGTCGGAGGTTTCCGGGCCTGCTGCGCTGATGAAGTAACGCAGGGCATCTGCCTGGTAGCGAGCCAGGAAATCACGGACGTAGATGACGATGCCGTGGGAGGAAGAGAATTTCTTGCCTTCCATGGTGAGGAATTCGCTGGACACAACTTCGGTCGGCATGTTGAGGACGCCGAGCGTTCCAGGCTTTCCACCCTTGGTACCCTGACCGTTGTAGCCGAGCATTTCGGCAGGCCAAATCTGGGAGTGGAAGACGATGTTGTCCTTGCCCATGAAGTAGTAGGACAGGGCCTCGGGATCATTCCACCACTGGCGCCACGCTTCGGGGTCGCCGGTGCGACGTGCCCACTCGATTGATGCTGAGAGGTAGCCGATGACGGCATCGAACCAGACGTAGAGACGCTTGGTCGGCTGGTCTTCCCACCCGGGAACTGGGATGCCCCAGTCGATGTCGCGCGTCATGGCACGCGGGCGGATGTCTTCGAGGAAGTTCTTGGAGAACTTGATAACGTTCGGACGCCAGGTGCCGGACTGTTCACGATCGTCGAGCCATGCGGACAGGGCTTCGGCGAGTGCAGGTAGGTCGAGGAAGTAGTGGGTGGACTCAACGAACTTGGGGGTCTCGCCGTTGATGCGCGAGTGCGGATCAATCAGGTCGGTGGGATCCAGCTGGTTACCGCAGGCGTCACATTGGTCGCCACGAGCGCCTTCAGTACCACAGATCGGGCAGGTGCCTTCGATGTAGCGGTCGGGCAACGTGCGTCCAGTTGAGGGTGAAATTGCTGCGCGAGTGACCTGTTCGATCATGTATCCGTTGTCGCGGACAGTGCGGAACATTTCTTGGACGACTGCGTAGTGGTTGCCGGCGGTCGTGCGAGTGAAGAGGTCGTAGGACAGGCCGAGCGCGACGAGGTCTTCGACGATCAGTCGGTTGTTGCGGTCTGCAAGTTCGCGAGCGGTCACGCCTTCGCCGTCTGCTGCGACGAGGATCGGAGTACCGTGTTCGTCGGTTCCGGACACCATCAATACGTCGTGTCCTGCCATTCGCATGTATCGCGAGAAGACATCGGAGGGCACGCCGAATCCGGCAACGTGTCCAATGTGACGGGGACCGTTGGCGTAAGGCCAAGCTACTGCAGACAAAATACGGCTCATGGTTCTAAGGATAGTGCCCCGTCGGGTATATTCCGAACTCGCATCTCCCCGTTCCCCCACCGCGCTTGTTCACCACACCCACCTCCCCACACACCGCGCTTGTTCACCGTTTCAGTGGGCACGTATGACCCGAATTCACTGATGCATTTCTTCAACAAGCGCGCTCAAAGGGCTTAATCACGGCACTGCAGGCTTCTTGTTTCCACGAGCGTTTGCCCAAAAGCTTGAACAAGCGCGGTCAAAACGGTGAACAAGCGCGGTCAAAACGGTGAACAAGCGCAGTAGAGTTGAGGGCAACATACATAAGAGGAGCTCAGATGAAACGCGCACTCATCATCGTCGATGTCCAGCCCACTTTCTGTGAAGGCGGGGCTTTACCCGTTGAAGGAGGAAATGCGTGTGCAGAGCGTATCCGCACGTATGTGGATGATCATCGCCAAGAGTACGGCTTTATTGCGACGACGCAGGATTGGCATATTGATCCGGGAGCTCATTTCTCTGCGACCCCGGATTATGTGGACACGTGGCCACCGCATGGCGTGGCCGGTAGTGCCGAAGCGGAGTTGCATCCTGCCATTTGGGACCTCGACGTTGATGCCCACGTGAAGAAGGGCCAGTTTGCGGCTGCCTACTCTGGGTTCGAAGGGATGGACGAGGCCGGGACTTTGCTCGGCGATTTACTGGATGGTGCCGGAGTGAATGAGGTTGATGTCATCGGTTTGGCGCAGTCTCATTGCGTGTGCGACACCGCGTTGGATGCGAAGAAGGCCGGTTTTACCGTGCGAGTGCTCTCCGACCTGACGGAGCCGGTATCACCGGAAACTGGGGCTGTTGCGTCGAAGAAGTTGGCAGACGCTGGGATCCTGGAGGTTCCTTCAACCGAGATTAGCTAAGAGGATTCTGGTTCCCTACCAAGACGCCGGGGCGGTGCTACTGACACGTAGCACCGCCCCCCATTTCAGGTCATCTGCTCACATATCACTGTTCTTTGTAAGCGAGAGCAGCTTTATAAAGTTCGTTCTTCCGCAAGCCTGTTGCTGAAGCAACTTCGGCTGCCGCGTCTTTGAGTCGCATTCCTTCCGAAGCTAACGCAAGCACTGTTTTCACATGGTCTTCAGCGCTCTTCTTGCCTTTGAAACCGGCGATAACAATCGTGATTTCGCCGAGTACTTCCCCCTCCGTCTGGGTAATCAGGTCCGATAGGGAGCCTCGTAAAACTTCTTCATATTTCTTTGTCAGTTCTCGACACACGACTGCTTGACGCTCCCCGCCGAAAGCACTGGCCATACGTTGCAGGGTGCCATGAACGCGTTTGGCTGATTCAAAGAAAATGAGAGTGTGCGGGTCGTCCGCAAGCGCTTCGAGGTAGGCGCTTGCTTCACCGTCTTTACGGGGTAGGAAGCCCTCGAAGCTGAAGCGGTCAGAAGGCAGGCCTGAAACAGCAAGCGCAGTAACAGGGGCCGACGGACCAGGCAATGCAGAGACGTGAACACCACGTTCGACCGCTGCTCGCACCACGCGGAACCCGGGGTCTGAAACGGTTGGCATTCCGGCGTCAGAGACCAGCAGGACCCGCGCTCCGCTTTCGGCACAGTCGACGAGGCCCTCTGCCCGGTCGCCTTCATTGTGATCGTGCAAACTGAGAACTTTACCGTTTACTCGAACGTTCAAACGGCTAGCCAGGGCCAGCATGCGCCGGGTGTCTTCCGCTGCGACAACCTCAGCTTCTTGCAGGGCCCTGATAAACCGTGGTGAAGCGTCGTCCACATCACCGATCGGGGTTGCTGCAAGCAGGATGGACGCAGGGCGTTGTACAGGTTCACGTTGTTCTGGCACGGTCTCATCGTCTCATCGAGCTGGGAGGCAGTACAAGCCACGATTGGCCTCGTCGTTGAATTCACGAAACCCACATGGCTCGCGTTCGGGCGAACCGCAACCGACCGCCCGGCCTCGTCACCCTTGCGCGCAACGAGCCCACACGATCAGACGAGTCGTGGCAAAGAAAATACCGGCGAAAATCGCGATCATGCCACCAACCGAAAGGTTGAACACCACACCGCACGCGAAACCGACCACTCCGATTCCCAGCCCCGCGAGCGGAGCAGCAACCATGAAGTGTGGCCATGACTTCACCAGCGGGGCAAGTCCCGCCGCGGGAGCAGCGAAAAGCGCAATCGACAATACGGTGCCGACGGCGGGAATCAACAGGACGATTGCACCGATGACCATTGCGATACTCAGGCTCTCAAGAAGACGCGTGTTCATCCCGCGCGTCAATGAATCAATGGGGTCGTAGCTCTTAAAGACCAGCTCTTTCCCCCACACGGCAACGATGATGAGCACCACCACTAGACCCGCGCCGGCCGACGCAACATCCCAGGAGTTAACCGTCAGAATCGAGCCGGTCAGAAACGACTGGATTTGAATCGGCAACGGCGAAAACCAGCGGTACAGGAAGTAGCCCATCGCGAACCCAAAGGTCAGCACAATGCCGGCGCTTGCCTGTGATGAAATCCCCGGAATTCCACCGATGAACCGCATCAGCCCACCTAGGGGAAGACAGAAAAGGAAGGCGCCAACAAACAGGGCAAGCGACATCTGCTCATGACTCGCCCCAAGCGTGGCGGCGATGACTACGCCCAGAATGCCTCCTGGGAATGTTCCGTGCGTGACTGACTCGGCAAAGAAGATTTTCCGGTCGAGGAAGGCGAAAGCGCCGACCAGCCCGGCGAGTAAACACACGGCAACGAGCTCCATGACAGGAAGGAGAAGAACATCCAGATGAGAAATCAACAGCGCACCTTTCCCCTTCGTTTCCCGATCGCAGCGATACCGACAGCGATGAAGAACAGTGCAACAAGGACAAGGACGACACCCGCTTGCGGAGAGATGGGGCGCGGGCTGGGGGTCAGGAGAAGTTGCATGCCTAGCCAGCTGGCAAGAAGGCTCACGCTCACTCCAATAATGCTCGCTTGTCGTACTGTTCGCCCAAGCAGACGCCCTGTCGCCCCTGGAACGATCAAGAACGCGATGACAAGAAGCACGCCGATTGCCGACGATGCTGCGACAACGACCGCGGCAATACACGCGTTCAGCGCGTAATCGATGCCTCTGAGGTTGATGCGTGATGCCAGCGCTCCCTGCCGGTCAAACGCAACGTAGAGGTGTTCCTTCCACGTTAGCGCAAGCACGATTCCTGTCAGGATAAAGACGACCAGCGACTGAGCAAGCCCAGAGTCGGTCGTTTCCAACAAGCGCCCGAACATGAGGGCTTCCAGTTGCCCTGACATATCACCGACTTTGAGGGAAATCGTCATGCCGAGTGCGAAGAAGGCAGTCAGAATGACCGCTGTTGCACCTTCATGCGCTGATTCGTTGTCGCTTTCTCGCTTGGAAGACTGGCTTGCCACTAGTGCAATGACAACTGCGATGCCAGCACAACCGGCACCAATAATGATGGCGTCGCTCCCGCCAACGATGAACCCGACGACGATTCCGGGGAACACCGAGTGCACCATGACTTCGGCGTTAAATTCGGCTTTTCGTAGGTTCACTAGCGTACCGACGAGGCCGGCCACAACTGATAGAAGGACAAGAAATATAAAGGGCCGGAATAGGAAGGGATAGGCCGCAAGACCCCTGAGCCCCACGATTGATTCGGAGAGCGCTCGCAGGTGTTCAACGAGCGTTGCAACGCCATCGGACAGCGTGTTCATGCGACTTCTCCACTTTGATTGTGGGAGTCGGAACAGGTCGCAAGTTCACACGCCTCAGTTTCAAGGCTTTCGGATCCGTATGCCTGTTTCATTAGCTTTGGGGTGAGGACTTCGCGGACGGGACCGAAGGCGATCTGGCGCCCAGCGACAAGGATTGCTTGATCGCAGACGTCATAGGCTAATGAGAGATCGTGTGTTGAAACGACGACGCTTGTTCCATCATTTTTTGCGCGTCGAATGATTCCGAGTAGGGCATCACGATTGGGCTGGTCCAAACCGTTGAAGGGTTCGTCCAGCAGAATCAGTTTCGGTTGGGCGATAAGTGCGCGCGCTACGAGTACACGCTGGCGTTGCCCGCCTGATAGTTCACCGAAACGGTCCTTGGCTCGGCTGAGAAGACCAACATTTGTCAGAGTGCTGGCGACTTTTTCTCGGTGGGCTTTCCTGGGGAAACGGGCAAGTCCGATCTGTTTGTAGAGACCCATCATGACGACTTGTTCAACAGTGATGGGGAATGTCAGGTCGAGGTCAGCCGATTGAGGGACGTATCCGATGGTGTCGGGAATGCCGTCAATGTGTCCTTCGAGGATAGGGACGCTTCGGGCTAGGGCTTTGAGTAGCGTCGTTTTTCCAGATCCGTTTGGGCCGACTAGGGCGAGCGCCTCACCGGGGTTCATGCGCCCTTGAACCCCGGTGAGGACGACGCGCGTCCCGTAGCCAACTCCAGCGTCGTGAAAGGTGATGCCGTTCGTGGTCACGGGTATTGCCTACTTCAAGTTGTCTGGAAGCTCGGCCGGAGTGCCATCCCAAGCAGTGACGATGGTCGTGACGTTGTGGATGATTGAGCCGGTGTAGGTTTCTCCCGCGGATCCTGCCGGTCCCAAGGAATCGCCGTATAGGGCGTCGTCGCCAATGATGGCTTTCACACCGGCTAGTTCAGCGATCTTCTCGATTGACTTTGAATTGTTCGAGTTTTCGGCGAAGAGCGCTTTTGCTCCAGAGTCGATGACGGTCTGGGCGGCTTCCTGAATGTGTTCAGCGGTCGCGTCCTGCTGTTCATTGAAGTCAGATAGGGCCGAGCCGATGAAGTCGATCCCGTAGTCCTTGGAGAAGTAGCCGAACGCATCATGTGACGAGAAGAGAATGCGCGAGTCTGCCGGAACGCTATTGATCGAGTCTTGGACCCACTGGTCAAGGTCGCGCAGTTTGTCGGCGTAAACGCTGACACTTTCTTCAATTCCTGCGGCGGAGTCGGGGGCTACTTCTTTGAGGAATTCACCAATGTTGGCAACTTGAACAGCTGCATTCTTTGGGCTTGTCCACACGTGGGGATCGTAGACAAATTCAGGTTCCGTTTCGCCTTCTGCTGGCGGGAAGGGCCACTTGCGCACCTCGACCTTTTGGGTGCCTCGTTCGATCGTGTAGGGCAACGAATCGTCTTCGGTGATGGCTTGCGGGTCGGTTACTTCTTTGCTGGTCAGAATGCCACTGGTGACGCCCATCGTTCCTTTGAAGCCGGATGCTTCAATTGCACGATCGAGGAAATGCTCGAGGTCAACTCCGGATACAAGGAGCACGTCTGCTTTGGCAAGTGCTGTCGCTTGCGAGGGAGTGAGCTCATGTTCGTGAGCTGATGCGTTGGGGGCAAGAAGGCAGGTGAGTTCGAGTCGCGTTTGGTTCGTGGCATCTTCACTACCAATTGTGGTCTTTTGTCCGTCTGCGCCTGTTTTCTCGAGGACGAGGCCTGCCGTCGCTGGCGCGCCGGCAGCGATCTGCGTGACATAGTCACAGATTTGGGTTGTGGTGGCAACGATGCCGACTTTTCCATGCTCCGTTCCGCTATTCGCGCTGGCGTTGGATGCGTCGTGGTTGGCGCAACCGGCAAGAGCCAGACCGAGCACACTGGTAAGTGCCGCTCCTTGGAAAATACGGGTATTTGAGCGATGCATTGATTAAGACTCCATTTTCATGTACAGTTTCGGGCACCCGAAACTGTACATGAGAACACCTTAACTTGCAACATCCCAAGTTTATTGAGGTACTCCTATAGCACCTTGCTCTAGAAAACCATGTGGGGGGTGGACCATTCGACCCATCCCCCACAAAGCTAAGAGCTATTGGTCAGCGAAGAGGTGCGAGAGCGTCCGTGCGCGCAACCATTGCCGCAACCATGTCCTGAACCTCGTTGTCATGATGCGCGCCCGGCTTGAATTCCGACATGTTTTCAAAGTCGGTAATGAGCGAAAGCGAAACCTGCTGAGTGACCATCGTAGCTTCGAAGTTCGCCAGAATCTGACGCAGGTGTTCAACCTGACGGACACCACCGCTGAAGGAGTAGCCGACGAAGCCGACACCCTTATTCGCGAGAGCCTTGGGCTCAAGGAAGTCGATAGCGTTCTTCAGAGCGCCAGGAATTGAGTGGTTGTACTCCGGAGAAACAAAGATCAGTGCATCGTAAGACGAAACCGTTTCGCTGAACTTTGCGCCACCAGGATCCTGCGGGGTAGCCATTGCAGGCGGCATCGGCTCAGCGAAAAGGGACATATTGAAGGAAGCAATGTCAATAACATCAGCGTTGACACCTTCAACAGTATTCGCTTTGTCGACAACCCACTGAGCAACAGATGCGCCAAGGCGGTTCGGACGGACGGTGCCAAGAATAACGCCAAGACGGGTCATGATAAACTCCCTAAGACTATTTGAACTCTCAACTACTATATACTTATTTCAATCTTCAATCAACGTCACGTGAGGTACGTTCAGACACTGCAAGAACCTTCTGGATCCCTCAGTGATTCAATGCGCCTACGAACTAATGACAGAATGGTCGACGCGGTAGCCAAAACCAACGAACGTACGCATTGAGTGAGCCAACATTCAAGGGACGGTCGTAGACAAAAGGTGGGCTAGAGTTTCCTCTAGCCCACCTTTTAACGTTGAATCATTCACCGATCTTGTCGTCAACAACGTCGCGAGCTGCGTCAATCTTGTCGTCAAACTTACCGCCGGTAGCTGTCTTGGCTGCATCTGCAACCTTATCCAGGATGCCGTCGGTGTTTTCTTCGGTCATCATACCTTTGGCAGCGTCGGTGGCCTGGTCCTTGAGTTCTTCGGCCTTGCCCTTGAGATCGTCGAGGTTCATTGTTTCTCCTTGTATTAAGAACGATGTCGTGTTCAGTCTACGAGAACCTTGAAGGTTGCGCAGCATATAACGACGACTCACTGCTTACAATGAGCGACAATACGAGAGATACTAGGGGCCAACAGAGCACACTGGGAGAACGCTCAATTGCAGAAGGGGCCCATCAACACCGCCTTCTCAGATGGGCACGTGCAACAGTGGCGCCCCGACAAGTACCCGCAGGCGAACATCTTGAAAGAGCGACAGCGCAAACCATCTT
>NZ_JBHNPV010000024.1:0-27798 GCF_059082735.1 Actinotignum sp. usb-actsch-rep-73
CACCAAAAGCACTCAACTTTCGTTGGCTACCTCAGTGAGGGAGGCAGTCGATTCGAGCTTTTCTCGCTCTCGGCGACAGGAAAATAATTTACACACCTTCGTGGCAACTCGTCAAATCATTTTGACGTGAGCGTCACCACACTCGGCGCGAAGGCTCATTTTCTCCTCAAATTCAGCCACTTTGACGGGCTAAATACAGATTTCTTCTTCTGACGATTGCCGCTCTCCTCACAATGACCGGGGCACCAGTCGTTTGCAGGAACCGACGCCTTGCCAGCGTCAATATGCTGTCCACAGCCAGCCCACGTCGTCTTTCCGCAGATGTCACACTTCACCGGTCGACACATTGTTCATTCCTCTTCTTTTAGGATCTTCGAAGCAATCGACGATTGCTTCACCGTCATGTCTCAGTAGTCCAATAGTTCCTGATGCCAATGAGCCCACGCTTCAGGGCATCAGCATTCACTCTGCGCGAATGCGTATCCAACGACGAAAACCAGGAGGCAAGCATTGCTGAATTGGAGAAGCTTTTCCTTTCCCTTTCCCAGGTTTTCCAAACATTAGTTCGAACGTGACTATCCCTTTGCCTTTCCCGTACAATCACCTTGTCAATCGCTACGCCATGTAGCGTCCCATCTTCCGACAAGGTAACGAGCATGCTTCCTGCTTCTTCATCGATTGCCGACTCGATTAACACAGTCCTCGACGTTCTCAACACCTGGCTGTACTCATACATCCTGATCGCACTGCTTATCGGTGGCGGCCTCTACTTCTTCATTCGCACCAAAGGCTTGCCTGTGCGTATGTTCCGCGAATCAATCCGCGTGGTCACCGAGCCCCCAGAGAAGAAAGGCGAGCTTTCATCCTTCCGCGCACTGATGGTCTCCACCGCATCGCGCGTGGGCGTCGGCAACATCGCCGGAGTCGGTACCGCAGTCGCTCTTGGTGGCGCAGGCTCCGTCTTCTGGATGTGGGTCATCGCAACACTCGGCGCCGCGTCAGCATTCATCGAATCCACACTTGCCCAGATCTACAAGAAGCGTGGCCACTCAGCTGACGACCATTCCATCGGCGGCCCCGCGTACTACATCCAGATCGCGCTCAAGCAGCGTTGGCTTGCAGTGATCTTCGCAATCGCATTGATCCTCACCTACATGGGTGGCTTCAACCTGCTGGCCTCGTTCAACGTCGCTGACGCATTCACCTCGTACTCCTGGTACCACGAAGGCTCGACCCCGTACATCATCGGCGCAATCCTTGCCATCGCGATGGCACTATCAATCTTTGGGGGCACACGGCGCCTGACTTCGGTTACCGGCGTCTTGGTTCCGATCATGGCCCTCATTTACCTGACCGTTGCTGCGATCGTCATCATCTTCAACTACCAGAACATCCCCACAATGCTCGCCGCGATCTTCCAAGGCGCCTTCGATTTTGAGGCAATCTTCGGCGGTTTCGCCGGCTCGGCAATGATGCTCGGTATTAAGCGCGGTCTTTACTCGAACGAAGCCGGTGTCGGCTCTGCTCCGAACGCGGCTGCGTCCGCATCTGTTTCACACCCCGTGAAGCAGGGCTTGGTCCAGATGCTTTCCGTCTTCATCGACACGATGATCATTTGTACTCTGACCGCGTTCCTGATCCTCTCCTCTGGCGTCCAGGGTGGTGACGATCTGAAGGGCGCTCCGCTGGTTACAGCTTCGATGCAGACCGTTCTCGGTGGCATCGCTCTGCCGTTCACGACCACCGCGTTGCTGCTCTTCGCATTCACGACGATCATCGGTAACTTCTACTACGCCGAGGTCAACCTGCGCTTCCTCGCTGGTGGACGCGTTCCGATCTGGGGTCTGCAGATTTTCCGTGGCATCGCAGTGCTTCTTGTGTTCTCGGGTGCTCTTCTGGACTTCTCAGTTGCATGGAACCTTGGTGACCTATTGATGGGTCTCATGGCTCTGATCAACCTGCCGGTCATCATCATCTTGGGCAACAAGGCCATCAAGGCTGCGAACGACTACCAGGCGCAGCGCAAGGCTGGAAAGAACCCCGAATTCAAGGCGACTTCCATCGGTATCACCGAAGAACTCGACTACTGGAAGTGATAATCACGCTCAACTAGTTCTGACCTCACATCCGTGACGTGTGGCCCTCGTTCAGAAATGAGCGAGGGCCACACTTTTACCTTTTTCAGGATTTATTTCGAGAGGGCAGCCCCGTATCGGCATTCATCAGGCGGGTACACGCTTTCCGTTTCGCGAATCATCTCACCTGTCAGTTTTTCCAGCTAAGCATACGAGGCGACGAAATCAGGCTCCCAGCTGGTAAAACAACGTCTCAGACGACAAAACCTGCCACACCGGACCTCGTACACCAGCGCACACACGCAAGGCTCACAGACGCGCATACCCCAGTCACAGCCCAAGGCTCTTGACCAACCTCAATCAGGGACAAACACACCTGGGCCGGACCTGCAATGCAGATCCGGCCCAGGCCTCGGCAATTATTCACCAACTGGCACAAGCACGAAAGGAACAAAGGCTTGCGCCACGATGAGGCTTACCGCTGAGTTGCTAGGTAGCTTTCCCCTTCAAAAACCACCCAGAAACGTCATTTGGCTACTTCGAGAAGAACTTCTTCAGCTTCCTTCGTCCACAGACCATCCACCAGCTTGGCAGCAACATCAGGGTACTTGTCACCAAGTTCCGTCAGCGGCGTCAAACCAAGGTCATGCAGGGTCGGGAAGACCATGATCTTACCCCCCGACGTACGGTTGATCACCGAGTTGATGGCGTCGCCGAAGCCTGCCATACCGGTCACTGCGTACAGGGAGATCGACGTATCAATGATGCCGGCTTCGATCTTGCGCAGAACGGTACGCATATCGGAAACATCAGAGCCTGACGTGCCCAGCATGAAAATCTTGCGCTCGATGATGCCCTGCAGATCAAAGTCACCAAAGGTGCCCGCCGGAATACCAGCGAATGCATTGAGGATCGCACCATCTGCACACATATCGACAGCCTGAGAAACCAGCGCCGGCACCGGCACCATGCAGGTGATGTAGGTGTAGCCGTACTCAAGCGGAGTGGTGGAGGTGTTGATGATCTCCAGCGGAACACCGTTCTTTTCGGCGGTCGGGCCAACGGTCTTCTTCAGACCTGCCAGGCGATCGTCAGAAAGGTCGGTGCCGACAACGGAGATGCCCTCAACACCGGAGGTGACCGCACGCATCGTGTGCATAACACCCATCGGGCCGGCGGCACCGATGAACGCGCATTTATCGTTCGGACGCAGGTCGCCGTTAGCGGGGATCCATGCATAGCCTTCGCGCGGGTCCGTGCCGACGGTGCCACAGAAGCGGATAAAGTCGTAGTGAACACGACCGATGTCAAGGCTGACCTTGCGGGAGATGGTTTCTCCGCCGAGGACAACACACATGACCGCACGGGTACCGAGCAGCAGAGATGCCTTTTCAATGCCGTCCGCGTCTGCTCCGAAGAAGACGATGTCATCGAAGGTCTGTCCTTCAAGACCATCAATACCGGCAACGTCAACGGTAACGATCTGTGCAGGCTTGTGATCCGCAGTCAGCTCTTCGACGGAGCCTTCGCCGACAACCAGCAGGCGACCACCGTCTGCAACGTGGTTGCGCTCTGCCCACGCGTAGGAGCCTTCAACGGTTGCCCACGGCTCGATCAGGCCAACGGCCGCTGCCGACGGACCCTCGGTCACGTGGATCAGGAACTCTTCACCTTCGGGGGAGACGACACAACGCTCATCGACGACCGTGTATTCCTGAAGGGCACCGTCGAAGTTGTAACCGAATGCGCCATTGGACTTCGCAGTGCGCAGATGCTTCCAGTCAGCCTGGACCAGCAGACGATCGCCAACCTTGAAGTGGGTGACCTTCTCGCCTACCTCGACGACGCGGACAACGGGCTCGTGCCCCGGAACTGTCGGCTGGGAGCCAGGACGGTAGTTCGGGATCTCGGCAAGTGCTTCGGGGGTGATTCCCGCGATGACTTCGGACTTACGCGGGTGCTTGTCGAACTGGTGCAACAGCTTCGTGTCAGAGAAGCAGATGCCACATGCCTCAACCTTGAGCATCATCTGGTGAGGGCCGACCTTGTCGATGCCCTTCTCCTTGTTGACGACGAATTCTTCGGCGCCGACGATCTGGATCGCATACTGCGATTCGGGGTACTCAGTCATTGGATTCTCCTTATTTTCCGGATCAAGCTTGCGCTCAGTTCATCATGACTTGGCCACCCGTAACCGGGACGGCCTGGCCGGTTTCGTATGCCTGCTCGACGATGTAGAAGATCGCGCGCAGAACGTCGATGCCTTGGGCACCACGACGCATCGGAACCTTTGCTTCGTAGAACTCCTTGACGTCCGCGACAGTCTTCGCGCCGGGGACCTTGCCCGAGTTCAGGTACTGAACGAACAGGCCACGGTCGGGGTCAGACCAGAGCGGGCCGTCGTAGAAATTACCGGGGCAGATTGCGTTGACCTTGACACCATGCTCGACCATCTCGAGGGCGAAGGACTGGACCAGGCCGATGCCACCGAACTTGGAGCCTGCGTATGCGGCGTTCTTGTTCGAGCCCACCAGACCGGACTTGGAGTTGATCTGGATAATGTCGGTCAGCCATGCACCAGATGTTGCATGCTGACGAGCAAGCAGACCACCAAGGTGCTTGGTAACCAGGAAGAATGCGACGTAGTTGATGTCGGTCGACAGGCGGAAAGCAGATGCGTCTTGTTCAAGGACAGATCCCGCACGAACGATGCCTGCGTTAGAGACGATCAGGTCGATACCACCGGTGACCTTTTCGATTTCCTCGGTCATCGCGGTCACGGATTCTTCATCCGCAACGTTGACGGTAATCGGGTACGTGGTGTCTTCGCCGAGTTCCTTGCACTTGGCAGCAGCGCCTTCGCCGTTCAGGTCAGCGATGTAGACGAAGCAACCCTGGCCGACGAGGCCTTTGGCGATCTCGGCACCGAAGCCCTGTGCGCCACCGGTAACCAGCGCGACACGACCGGAGATTTCACGGTCGTTGCGCGGGGTCGCGGTGATCTCGTAGGTTTCTTCGCCGACGGTGACGACGACGGGAAGTTCGGTTTCGGAAAGAGTCGAAGCGTCAACCGTTTCAAGGTTGGCATCGAGGGTCAGGGTCGCAGCCTTATCGGTTGGGCGAACGATGACCGGTCGAGCAAGCGCGCTCAGGAACAGGCCTCGAAGCAACGGTGCATGAGTCATGTTTAATCCTTCGGATAGTTCTCAGACGGTAGGAATATTTGCTGCGACTTCAGCCGGATCTGCGCCATCAGCAATAGCGCGTCCAAGCGGAGCGTAGGAAGCAATACGGACGGCAAGGTGCTCAGGAGTGAGTCGCTCGCTACCCAGGATGTTGTACTTCGGATCGAAGCTGGTCAGGGCCTCGTGCGCGACAAGTGCCCACGTGGCCTCGTTGAGATCTTCGAACTCGGGGCGACGCAGTTCGGGGCAGTTGAAGAGCTGGCGTGGCTGGTTAATGTCGACGCCGGAGATCTCGAGCATGCCGTGCTTGACTGCGAGTTCATGGATTCGCTTGAGCTGTTCCGGAGTGTTACGCGGAGGCATATAGGTAACAGCGCGCAGGCCCTTTTCTTCGAGAGCTTCGAAGAGCTCGTCAAGGAATTCATCTTCGAACTTTTCAGCCTTCTTGTCGCCGGTCGGCGAAGCGGAAACATCACCGAGGTAGGCGTAGGTGGCAATGGCACCGATGGAATCTGCGAACTGAACAACTTCCTTCGCAGTCGGCAACTCGTCAGTGGGCTGAATGTAGATGCGACCCAAGTATTCCGACTTCAGTACACCCAGAAGATCGTAGACGAGGTGCGGATTCTCAGCGTCACCGAGTGCGCCTTCGAGGGCTGGCGGAATGTTGACACCCATGCTCTTCAGGCCATCGACGAGGCTCTGACCGCGACCGAATCCCTTAATGAGAGCCGATGCCATCGCGGCAAGCAGGTGGCGCTCTGTGATACCGCCACCGTTGGCATACTGAGAGATGCCGACCATGTCAGTTTGAGGATCGAAAGGCTCCAGGCCAAGACCAACGAGGATCTTGTTCGCGGCCTCAGCCATCTTCAGGGTGCGCTCGAGACGGGCAGCGCGCTTGGGCGCCAACCACTCGGTAACCTTTTCGCGAGCAGGAGCCGGAACACCCTGAACCGTCATGTAGGCGATGCCTTCGGAGTCCGGATTGTTCAGCTTACGAGTAGCAAACGGACCGTCGGGATCAAAGAAAGCGCGGATTTCAAAGCCGGTGACTGAGCCCATTCCCAGCAGACGACATGCGCCGGTCATTTCGGGCGCAGCTGCGATCGAGTCATGATCGACGGAGCCAACAACACGCAGGCCTGCGCGACGAGCATTCAATGCTGCAGCGGTCGGCGTGTAGGGGCTGAAGGAGTAGCACGTATGAATGTGGTTGTTCGATTCAGGAACCCACGCGGGGAACTCTTCATCGTTCAGAACTGCGGCAAGAGCGGCGAGGCGGTCCTCCTGGCTCAGGCTAACGTCGTTGGTGGCGTCCATCGGATCCTCGTATCGAAATGTAGAAAAAAATTAAAGCGTTAAATGCCTGATGGCACCGGTGGGGCGAGCCGAAGCCCGCCCCACCGGGTCAATCATCAGAGACCGAGACGGTTGCGACGAGCAATCTCGCCTTCAGTCTGGTTCGACGAGGGCACATGGCCCGGGAGCGGAACAATGCGCTCGTGGATTGTGTCGATGATCCACTCGACCTGCGGGAAGAAGTAGGACTCCAACTCGGGGCCGGGGGTGATGCCGTTGCGCGAGCCGACAACCGCGATCGGCGCGTCGAGAGCGTCAAATGCGAGAGTCTGGACGTTCGCTGCAACGGTGTTGAGGAAGTTGCCACGCTCGACAGCATCGGAGGTGAGAAGCAGGCGACCTGTCTTCTTCACGGATTCGATGAGCTTGTCGTAGTTGAGCGGTGCGACGAAGCGGAGGTCGATGACCTCGGCGCTCATGCCGTACTTCTCCTGAAGGACATCAGCAGCCTCAAGTGCACGGTAGATCGTTGCGCCGTAGCCGGCGATCGTGATGTCGGTGCCTTCGCGACGGATTGCCGGTTCACCTTCGGGGGTCTCGTAGTAGCCTTCCGGAACACCACCGGGCTCGAATTCTTCGCCCTTGTCGTACAGGAGCTGGGATTCGAAGAAGACAACCGGGTCGGTGCCACGAAGAGCAAGGTTGAGCATGCCCTTTGCATCGGTCGGCGTGGTCGGGAAGTAGACCTTGAGGCCCGGGATGTGGGCGGTCAATGCCGACCAATCCTGCGAGTGCTGTGCACCGTACTTGTTACCAACGGAGACACGGAGGACGAGAGGCATCTTCAGCAGGCCAGCGGACATGGACTGCCACTTTGCCATCTGGTTGAAGACCTCGTCGCCGCTTCGGCCGAGGAAGTCGCAGTACATGAGTTCGACAACTGCACGGCCACCGGCCATTGCGTAGCCAACGCCTGCGCCGACGATTGACGCTTCAGCGATCGGCGAGTTGAACAGACGACGGTACGGAAGCGCTTCGGTCAGGCCACGGTAGACAGCGAATGCGCCACCCCAGTCACGGTTTTCTTCGCCCCATGCGGCCATCGTCGGATCTTCCTTGAAACGATGGAGCATAGCTTCGAAGAGACCATCACGGAACTGGTACATCTTCATCTTGGAAACGGGCTTGCCGTTCTCGTCCTTAGCGGTGCGGATCTTGCGCGAGATCGCGGCGACGCGCGGGTTGTCCTCGAGATCAATCTCCGCTTCGCCCTCTTCCATCTTCTCGGTCGGCGTGTTCGAGAACATAACCGTGTCGATGTAGCCGTCGGCAACGCGCGGGCAGGTGTCTTCGTCGATGGCAAGCTTGAGGACCTTAACGAGCTTTTCGGTGAGGGTAGCGGTGTAGTCCTCAATATCGGACTGCGTGGTCAGACCGTTGGAGATCAACAAATCCGAGTAGGTCTTGATGCAGTCGACCTTCTCCCAGAGCTCGACCTCGTCCTTGGTGCGGTACGAGGAGGCATCCGACGGGGAGTGACCGGAGAAGCGGTACGTGATGGTATCCATGAGGACCGGGCCACGTCCCTCTTCGAGGATCTTCTTCTTGCGGGAGACGGCGTCGGCAACAGCCAGCGGGTTAATACCGTCGACGCGCTCTGCGTGCATAGCCTCGGGGTTGAGGGCTGCACCGACACGGGCGAGGATGTCGTACCCCATGGTTTCACCGAAGGTCTGACCGCCCATGCCGTAGAAGTTGTTGAAGAAGTTGAACAGAATCGGCGGGTTGCCACCGTCCTCTTCACGCCACAGCGTGCGGAACTGATCCATGGAAGCGAAGTTCATTGCTTCCCAGACCGGACCACATGCAAGGGCTGCGTCGCCGACGTTGGAGACAACGATGCCGGGCTTGCGGTTGATGCGCTTAAAGAGTGCTGCACCGTTTGCGACTGGAGCAGAGCCACCAACGATTGCGTTGTTCGGATAGGAGCCAAACGGCAGGAAGAAGGTGTGCATCGAGCCGCCGAGGCCACGGTTGAAGCCGGACTTGCGGGCGAAGATTTCCGCGAGGGCACCGAAGAGGATGAAGTTCTCGGTGAGGTCCTTTGTGTCCTTGTAGTCGATCTTCTCTGCGAACGAGAGGGTCTCGCCGTCGAGGAAGGTCTTCATGATGTTTTCAAGCTCACCGTTTTCGATCTGGCGCATTGCCGAGTAGCACTTGGCAAGAATTTCGCCGTGCGAACGGTGCGAACCGAAAACCTGGTCATCCGGGGTCAGGACTGATGCCTGGCCAACGTATGCCGATTCCTGACCGATACCAAGGTGAGCCGGACCCCTGTGGTTGTAGGCAATGCCCTGCCACTCGCCGGTCTTTTTGATGGAGTCAAGCATGGATTCGAACGTACGGACCACGATCATGTCGTGGAGCATGTTCACCATGCCGTCCTTGCCGTAGCGACCAAGTTCGGTATCGAGATCAAACGTGTACTGGTTCACCGGGATGTCCGGGAACTGGATATGACCTGCCGCGCGGACCTGCGACGGGTCGATGATCAGAGACTTCGTCATTGTGTCTTACTTCTTTCTTCGTCTGTGGAGGTTCAGAGCTTGACGGCCCAGGCAGCCTCGCGAATAACTTCGGAGACAGTCGGGTGGGGGAAGACAACCTGACGGAGGTCTTCGACGGTCAGTTCCATTTCGAGGACAGCCTGTGCGCCCCAGATCATTTCTGCTGCGTATGCGCCGAGCACATGGATGCCGAGGACCTGGTGGGTCTTCGGATCAACGAGGATCTTGGCTTCACCAGGAGCCTTGAAGCCGTTCTCCGCAATGAAGCGGCCAGACATCTGAGCGGGGACCTTTGCAACTAGGACGTCGCGGCCTTCGCGCTTTGCAGCAGATTCGGTGAGGCCAACGCCTGCAGCCTCGGGAATGGAGAAGACTGCCCACGGAACGGTGTTCCAGCGCATAACCTCGCCAACCTTGCATGCATCGGGGTTGATGATGTTCGCGGAAGCAATTTCTGCCATGCGGTATGCGGCGTGTGCTAGCAGTGAACGGCCGGTGACGTCACCAATTGCCCACACGTTCGGCAGATTGGTACGCATGCAGTCATCGACAACGATGCCTCGGTTGATTTCGAGACCTGCTTCTTCGGCGCCCCAGCCAGCGGTTGCCGAGCGACGACCAACAGCCATGAGCACGACGTCAGCTTCGAGGACCTTCTTTTCGTCACCCTTCGAGTAGTGGACCGTTGCGCCGTCGAGAGACTCAACGCGGCAACCGAGTTCGAAGGTGATGTCCTTCATCGCTGCGCGCATCTTGGCAGCCATGTCATCATCCATGAATGGCAGGATTTCCGGGGTCATTTCGATAATCGTGACCTCCGAGCCGAGGGTCGAGTACAGTGAAGCAAACTCGACGCCGATAACGCCACCACCGATAACGGCGAGACGCTTGGGGACCTCGGGCAGAGAGAGGATACCGGTCGAATCGACCAGGTGCGGGTTGTCCTGGACACCCGGCAACGGCGGAACAGCGGGAACCGAACCGGTTGCGATGATGACGTGCTCGGAAGTGTAGGTGACACCGTCAGCGGTGACCTTGCCGGGACCGTCGAAGTGACCACGTGCGGACACAACAGTGACGCCTGCTCGCTTTTCGGTTGCTGCAACACCGGAAACGAGGCCCTTAACAACCTTTTCCTTCCAGTCCTGCAGGCGACCCCAGTCGAGGGTCACGCCGGTTGCGTCAACACCGAACTGGCCAGCTTCCTTGGCGTGCAGGTAGTTCTTTGCACCGGCAAGGAGGGTCTTGGTCGGGATGCACCCAACGTTAAGGCAGGTGCCGCCAAGGTACTGCTCTTCAATGAGAAGAACCTTTTTGCCGGCGTGCCCCAGACGCTCGGCAGCAAGGTAGCCACCAGGGCCTGCGCCGAGGACAATTACGTCGTAGTGAGTTTCAGTCATTATGTGTACTCCTAATTACTCAAGCCAGAACAGTGACGTCGATGTTTTCGATAGCGACAACGAGGTCCTTCAGGAAGCGTGCGCCGTCGGCGCCATCAATGACCTGGTGGTCGATCGTAAGCGACAGGTTGATACGTTGTTCAACACCGATCTCGCCGTCAGCTTTGACAACCGGACGCGGCGTGATGGTGCCAACGCCGAGGATTGCGGTCTGCGGGCGGTTAATGACCGGGGTGAAGGTTTCGATGCCGAAGGAACCGATGTTGGACACCGTGAAAGTGCCACCACCAAGAAGGTCGGGGCTGATCGTTCCGGCGATGGCGTCAGCTGCGAGGCTCTTTGCCTGAGCAGAGAACTGCTTGAGCGACAGGGCCTGAGCGGAGCGGATCACGGGAACCAAAAGACCGCGCGGAGTATCGGCTGCGAAGCCGAGGTGAACCTGCTCGAACTTGGTCAGGGTGCCATCCTCGAGGTGAGCGTTGAAAACCGGGTACTTCGGGAGCGTGCGGGACACTGCGAAGCAGACGAGGTCGTTCAGGGTGATCTTGTTGAGGCCCAGAGCTTCGTCCGAGTTCTTGACCTTCTTGCGCATCGCAAGAATGCCGGCTGCGTTGGCCGTCGTGTTGAGGGTCAGCTGTGCCGACTCCTGCAGGGATGCCATCATGCGCGAAGCAACAACCTTGCGGACACCCTTGAGCTTCTCGGAGGTGGAAGCACCCGGGAACTCTGCAGCAGGAATTGCAACTGCAGTCGCCACGACGGGAGCCGGAGCAGTCGGGTTTGCCAGATCAGCAGTCGTCACGCGACCACCAATACCGGTGCCTTCGCCAGTAGCCACACCTCCTTGTGCCTGCGCCGCTGAAGTGTACGCGGGGCCTGCTGCAATAGCGGCCTGAACATCACGTTCGATCACGCGACCGTGAGGACCGGAGCCCTCAGCAATCGCAGCGGTGTCAATACCCTTAGAACCGGCAAGAGCACGAGCACGCGGGGAGACTGCACCGGTCGCAGCGGTCGTAGCAAAGGACGGCGCGGGAGCTGCTTCTTGAGCCGGAGCGCTTTCCGCCGCTGCTTCAGCAGCGCCGGCCTCGTCTGCCGAATCGTCAGCGGGAACAAGAGCGGAAATATCTTCGCCGGGCTCGCCGACGATGATGAGCGGATCCTTAACCGGAACCTCGTCGCCCTCTTCCCACAGGATCTTCAGGACGGTACCGGCGTCAGTGCTCGGCACCTCCATTGTGGATTTGTCGGTCTCAATCGAGCAGAGAGTCTGGTCGACAGCGACGGTATCGCCAACCGAAACCTGCCATTCGACGATAATGCACGACTCCACAGAGTTGCCCAGCTGGGGCATCACCACGATGGTGGCCATGTGTTTCCTCCTAGACGATGCGTAGCTGCGTACGCTCGGTCAATTCCTTGATGGATTCTTCAGGAAGGTCGCCATCGGTAATGATGCCGGTGACGTCCTCAATTCCCATGAAGCTAACGAAGCCTGCTCGCCCAAACTTCGAAGAGTCTGAAAGCAACCAGGTTTCCTCCGTGCGCCCTCGCATGAGACTGCCAACATGCCCACCTTCAGCAAGCTGGGTTGTCAGACCTCGTTCGACACTGAATCCGTCAGTGCCAAGAAATACTAGGCGCGCGTTGAAGTCATTAATGGAACGCTCTGTAACAGGGCCGACCAAAGATTCGGTTTCAGCATGGAAGCTACCGCCGGTCAGCGTGACCCGAATATGCGGGTTCGGACGAGCATTCTGGAAAACAAGAAGAGAATTAGTAACGACCTGAACGCCACGACGTCCGGTCAGGTGCTTGACGACAAGAGCGCACGTCGTGCCAGCTTCGATCATGATGCGATCATCGTCGCGCACCATTTCGGCGGCCGCGCGGGCAATGCGCTCTTTGTCTTCGATTCGGTCAGACTGACGCAGTCGAATATTGCGGTAGGCAGTCGGACGAGCACCACCGTGGGTGCGAACAAGATGGCCCTCATCTTCGAGGTCCTTCAAAGTGGTTCTAATCGTGACAGGCGAAACGTCGAGTTCTTCAGCCAGGACGTTAACATTCACCTCGCCTTCAGCGGCAAGGCGATCAAGGATGTAACTGGTTCGTTGTGCGCGCCCCACACCCATCCCCTCTTCGTGAGCATCGATTAGATTGTCACTTTCGTTTCGGTTTTTACAGTCTAGCAACTAAAACGAAAATCAACAAGACCTGCCTCACAAGAAATAATAGCGACAATTCACTGAAAAACTCACGAAAATATACGCAATTTTCACTGATAAATCGCCAAATAACGAACTGCACTGTCGCTCAAACACTCAACGCGCTTGAACAACAGTGCAGTTTCGTATGAAAGTTCTACGAAAGACTCATTCTCCGGGCTGACGAACGCCCACAGTCAGCAAAAGATTGCCGTACAGGCGCTGTTCGCCAGTCGCCACAATGATGCCCACATCTTCGCTACGCGCTGCATCGTAGAAGTCGAAACGCGACAGCTCACCGAACTCGGTATCGGGCAACTGGGCCTTGAACTCGTCATGGATCGGGATCTCAACGGCCGGCTGATCGGGAGCCGGAACCATGATCTCTGCCTTCTCGATCGGGCAGACCTGCTTCAGAACTTCCAGAATCTGAAGAACGTCCAGCATGCCAGGAGCGAAGTTCAGCGAGATAAGCTCGCAACGCTCAGACACACCGGTGGTGTGCGGGTAGTTCGCATCAGCAAGCAGAATCTTCGAACCGTGGCCAGCCGCGGCCAGTGCACGCAGAAACTGCGGGTGCGTCATTGCTCCATAGATCATGAAGATCTGTCCTTTCTATTCAATCGAGCTGGACCGGATAATCAGCTCAGGGTCAATCGTCACATCCTCGCTCTTACCGCCGCGCATCATCGAACACACGATACGAACAGCAGCACGACCAAGGCGGTCAAAAGGCTGACGAACAGTCGTCAGCGGAGGGGCATAGCAATCAGCGCCATCAATATCATCGAATCCAACGACCTTAACGTCTGTCGGAATCTTCGCTCCCCGTTCGTGAATCAATCGCATGGCACCAAGCGCCAACTGATCATTCGCTGCTTGAATTCCCTGGGGAAGCTTTGCCAGCGAGCGCATAGCGTCATATCCATCTTGCGAATCCCACGAATATGACTCGATCACTTTGCCTTCGACTCCGTGTTCTTCGCACGAGAGTTTAAAGCCCTGCAAGCGCATGGAAGCATCAGACCAACCCGACGGGCCCGCAACATGAACGATGTCGGTAATACCTTGGCTCAGCAGATGATCAGTCGCTAGCTCTGCGCCTCGAACATTATTAATGGACACTGTCGAAATTCCATCCAAATCGTGTTCGCTAGTCAGCACCAAAACCGTCGGAACCCGCTTGCCAATCTGAATGGCAAGGTCAACGCTCGGGTCCTGTCCAGCAAGGATCACAACCCCATCAACATCGAATGGCGCCACGTCGTTATGCAGTTCACCATTTGGCACATATGCGTTTGAAAGCGACACGTGATAGCCGGCTTCAGAACCTGCATTCAAAACCGAAAGCAAAACCCTCGCATGCCCGTGAAACATCGGGGCAGCCAGCAAAACGTGCAGAACGCCCGTCCGATTCGACGCAAGCGCGCGCGCCGCGTAATTCGGTCGATACCCAACTTCAGTAAGGATCAAGGAAATACGCGCACGCGTCGCATCCGCAACCTCAGGATCACCGCGAACAACGCGTGAAACGGTATTCGATGAGACGCCCGCTAAACGCGCAACGTCTGCTAGCGAGACCTTCTTACCTGTTGGACGGCGTGTGGACATGGGTCTTTGCTGTTGCCGCAATCATCGCGGGGCGATCCGCGGGATCAAGGTGTCCAAGAAGTTCGAGTTGAGCAAGAAGCGAACCGAGAGTTGAAGCTTCAATCGGGCCGGCAACAACACGAACCTGCGCCGCTTCTGCCGTGAGATCGCACAGCAGGTGGTTGCGGGCGCCTCCACCCACAAGGTTCAGCTGATCGGGTCGCTCTCCTGAAATCTGAGTCAGCTCATCAATCGCACGCGCATAGCGACGAGCGAAGGATTCGATAATCAGGCGAACGTACTCGGGCATCGAGGTCGGATGCGGAGCACACTGTTCATCGAGGGCAACATCAATCTTCTGTTGCATCTCACCAGGCTCAGCAAAGCGCGGGTCATCCGGGTTGAAGAACACGGTGCACGGTGCACATTCACGGGCCTGCGCGACAAGCTCATCCGTATCAGTCGGAGTTCCTTCACGCTCCCACTGACGCTGGATTTCCTGAAGAATCCACATACCCGTGATGTTGAAGAGCGGGCGAACTCCCCCGTCAGTGCGAGACTCGTTCGTCAAACCACGTTCGTATGCAGCATCCGAGATCAGCGGGTGATCCTCAAGAGCACCAAGAACTGACCAAGAACCACACGAGAGGAAGTACGCGCGGACGCCTTCATCAATGGGTAGACCGTGAACTGCGCATGCGGAGTCGTGTGCACCACCGCGGACGACGGTCAGTTGCTCGAGGCCTTCGACGGTGCACTGCCCAACAGCGGTGAGGTCGTCATTCAATTCACCAACCCACGAGCGATCCAAGCCGAGGCGTTCGAACATGGCATCGTTGAATCGTGGTGAGCCCGGTTCACATAGACCCGAGGTAGAGGCGATGGTGCGCGACCAGCCCTTCACTCCGGAAAGCTTCCAGGCGAAGTAGTCAGGAAGGAAAAGAATCGAGTCGGTCTTGGCAGCAAGTTCTGGATCTTCCAACGTAAAAGCCAGAAGCTGGTTTGCTGTGTTGATCGTTGCCGGGGCGATACCCGACATTTCAAAGAATGTGCGATCATCAACGCGCGAGCGGAATTCTTCGTGTGTGCGCTCGGTGCGCTCGTCGCGGTAGGCACGAACCTTGCCAACTCGCTCGTTATTTGCATCGAGGGGAACGAAGTCAACACCCCACGTATCCACGGAAACAGACACCGAGTCCGGGAATTGTTCCACTGCCTTTTTCAAACCGATAACGGTCTGTTCCCACATCGTGTCAACGTCCCAAGTCAACGAACCCGTTTCGTCACGGATTGCCTGATGCTTGAAACGGTGAACGTCAGTGATCTCAAGACGGCCATCAACAATAGTTCCAGCTAGAACTCGACCCGAAGCGGAACCGAGGTCAACAGCAAGTGCGGTGGTCATTAAACGGGTCCTTCCTGGTACGGCAGGCGGGATGCTCACTTCACGTCAATGCGAAGGGGCGACTTTGAGTGTTTTATAGCTTTATGGTCAGCGTCATCATTGAACGCTTGGGTGACTCTCAACATTGAGAGTCGGTGCGGTGGGTAAGCCCTAATGGGCTCACCCACCGCTTTGACTTTCGTCAGCTAACTGCGACTAAACAATCAGCGGTACATCGGACCGAAGGTCTCGCATGCACGGTAGTCCGCGCCTTCGAGATCAGCGGTACCGAACAGCGACCATGCCTTCGGGCGGAAGATCTTTTCTTCCGGAACGTTGTGCATGTTCACCGGGATACGGAGCATCGAGGCAAGCGTGATGAACAGGGCACCGTTGTGACCGTAGGAAATCGCGCCGTGGTTTGCGCCCCAGTTGTTCATGACATCGTAGGTCGTCTTGAAGGCACCTTCACCGGTGAGGTTCGGAACGAACCAGGTAGTCGGCCATGCGATATCCGTGCGCTCTTCGATCTTGAAAGCAACTTCGTCAGGAAGCTCGACGGTCCAGCCTTCGCAGATCTGCATGACTGGCTTGCCGGCAACCAGGTTAATGCGAATCATGGTGACAGGCATTTCACCTTCAGTGCGGAAGTGAGTCGAGAAACCACCACCGCGGAAGTAACCTGTCGATGCCGGGTGGAAGGTGGTTGCCTCAAGGGTTGCCTTCTGGTCTTCTTCGGTGACCTCCCAGAACGGCTTGATGACGGGCTTACCGTCACGGGTTGCCTTGCCAGCACCGTCAAGGGTGGTGGAACCGGAGTTGCGCAGGTCAAGGAAGCCCTGTGCCGCGCGTCCTTCCGGCTTCCAGCCGGTGACGCGCTCGACGGACTCGGGGCTCCAGTAGGTGCGAACATCGGAGAAGATCTGGGGCGTATTGGTCAACAGGTAGCCAAACAGCATCGAAGCACCGTTGAGCGAATCGTTCTCGGTTGCAAGAACGTTGGGCTGACGCGGACCGGTCCAGTCGAAGTTCGTGTTCAGAATGGTTTCCATAACGTCACCATTCGGGAAGTGGTCGGTCCACTGGCGCTGTCCTTGGAAGCCTGCGGCGATAGCACCGTGGCCACCAGCTTCTTCTTCAAAACCGAGCTCTGCAAGACGTGGGTTGCCGTTCATCAGGTCGCGACCGATCAAGGTCATCTTAGTGACGAACTTCCACCAGTCCTCATGCTTCTCCGGGAACTGCCAATCTTCGGGGTTCCAGTCCTTGCCCTGCTTGAAGTTCTCGCGGATCCAGGTGTAAGCCTTCTCGTACTCTTCCGGATCGTAGATGCCTTCTTCAATGCGGCGGGTGAACTCGGACATGTCGATGTATTCGTTGCGCATTCCAAGGTAAGCACCGAAGAAGTCAGGGTTGACGACAGAACCAGCAATACCCATGGCAACCGAGCCCATGGACAGGTATGCCTTGCCACGCATCTGGGCAACTGCAAGACCAGCGGTAGCGTAGCTCAGAAGACGCTCACGAACATCTTCCGGAATGGAATTGTCATCGCCATCCTGGACATCCTTGCCGTAGATGCCGAATGCGGGGATACCGATCTGCGCGTGCCCAGCAAGAGCTGCTGCCAGGTAGACAGCGCCGGGGCGCTCGGTGCCGTTGAAGCCCCAAATTGCGTGCGGCATGGTGGCATCCATGTCCGTGGTTTCAGTGCCGTAGCACCAGCAGGGGGTAACGGTCAGGGTCAAGCCGACATTGTTGACGCGGAACTTGTCAGCGCAAGCCATTGCTTCGTGGACACGACCAATGGTGGTGTCAGCAATGACGCACTCGACGGGGGTGCCGTCGGTGTAACGGAGGTTTTCGGAGAAGAGCTTGGCAACGGCCTCAGCCATGCCCATGGTCTGCTCTTCGAGGCTTTCGCGGACACCGCGACGGCGACCATCGATTGCCGGGCGGATACCGATGCGGGGGTGATCAGTCATTTGTTCCCTCATTCCTTGATCAAAACTTCATTGTTGAGTGGGGGGCGATTCACACCCCTCGGATCCTACGTGTGAGTTGGGGCGGGCCCGAGTGAATGAGCCCACCCCAACTCAGTCAACATCACTCGTAGAGGTTCGGAGCGACCTCGTCAGAGTCGATGTTGGATGCGTCGTACCAGTAGAAGCCGGAGTCAATCGTCTTCGGGAGTGCGATGCCGTTGATTGCCTGGATGGCTGCAGTGACGGTCTTGTAGCCCATGAGCTTCGGCGCCTGGGTGATGGCGCCGGCCTGCGAGCCGTCCTTGATTGCAGCGATCTGGGTCTTGCCGGAGTCAAAGCCGACAACGGTCAGGGTCTTGCCGGACTCGTTAGCACCCTGGATGGCGCCGGAAGCTGCTGCTTCGTTGGAGCCGTACATGCCGACGATGTCGTCGTTTGCCTGGATGATGGCCTTGGAGGTGTCAGCTGCCTTGCCGACCTCGCCTGCAATCTGCTCTTCGAGGAGCTTCAGGCCCTCGGGTGCGTTGGCCTTGAAGTATTCCTTGAAGCCATCGCAACGCTGCTTGCCGGTGGTGGAGGTTGCGTCGTGGCAGATCACGCCGACGGAGCCGGTCTTGCCATCGAGCAGTTCGATCATGTGCTTTGCGGCCTCAGCTGCCGCTGCCTTGTTATCGGTCGAAACCGTGGTCAGCGGGAGGTCGGAGTCAACACCGGAGTCGAATGCGACCAGCGGGATGCCTGCGGACTCAATCTGGGTGAGTAGCGGGGTTGCTGCGCCCGAGTCGAGAGCTGCAAGGCCGATAGCTGCCGGGGAGGTGTCGAGTGCTGCCTGGAGCTGGTCGAGTTGCTGGGTCACCTTGGTCTCGTCGTCGGGGCCGACGAATTGGATCTTGTAGTTGAACTCCTTGCCGGCGTCCTCGGCGCCTTCCTTCACTGCCTGCCAGAAGCGGTGCTGGAAGCCCTTGGAGACGAGGTAGATGGTCTTGGTGCCATCGCCAGCAGGAACTTCGTTAGACTGCTCGGTGACCTCTTCCTTTGTTGCGGAATCGGAGCCCGATGCCGCTGCGTCGGAACCCGACTCGGAGGTGTTCGAGGTGGAGCAAGCTGCCAGGCCGAAGGCCATGGTTCCGGCTGCTGCGACTGCAACGATACGGCCGATGGGGCGCATGTGTTTTTCCTTTCGTGGGGCCAAGAAGACGTTTGCCTTCTTGAGGGTGTGAATCAAACGCCTATGTAAGATTCACGGATTCAATTGGTTTTATCAGGCTGCGTTCTCGCGAGCGCGGCGGATGTTGTCAATGAAGACTGCGAGGAGAACAACGATACCGGTAACAACCAGCTGCCATTCAGAAGCAACACCCATCATCGTCAGGCCCTTCTTCAGGGTTTCCATGATGAGTGCACCAACGAATGCACCTGGGATCGATGCACGGCCACCGGAGAGTGACGTGCCACCGATAACGGTTGCTGCGATGACGTTGAGTTCGAAGCCGACGCCTTCAGCGGGCTGGACGAAGCCGAAACGTGCCGAGTAGAGGATTGCGCCGATTGCCATGAAGACACCAGCGGTGATGTAGATGATGACCTTCCAGAGGCGGACGTTCACACCGGAGAGGCGGGTTGCTTCCTCGTTCGATCCAATGGCCAGAGCGTAACGACCAAGGAGGGTCTTGTTCAGCAGGAACGCTGCAAGAATCGTCAAGAGGATGAAGATGATTGCTGCGTTCGAGATACCCGGGATGATCGAACCGGTGGACAGTGCGATGTAGCCAGGGTTTGCGATCGAGATCGTGGACTTATCGGAGATGATCAGTGCCAGACCACGAGCCACCATCATCATTGCCAGTGTTGCAATGAACGGCGGAAGACCGAGAATCGAGATGTTCAGGCCGTTGATCAGACCAACGAAAGCACCGAACAGGAGAACGAGGATAAGACCGACCCCCAGGGGCAGGTTCAGCCAGTCAGCCGACAGGAAGACACCGGCCATAACGGCGACGAGGGTCATGCCCGTACCGACCGAGAGGTCAATGCCGGATGTTGCGATAACGAACGTTGCGCCGAGAGCCATCACGCCGGTGTAGGCGGCCTGCAGAAGAATATCGGTAAAGATCTTCGGCTGCGCAAAGTTCGGGGCTGCGAACATGAAGTATGCGTAGATGATGACCAGTGCGATGATCACCATGACTAGCTGCATGTTCGATTTGAAGAAGGCTGCCACCGGGCTGGTGGACTTTTCCGCCTTAGTAGCTGCGGTGCTCACGCGAGAACTCCATTCGCTTCTTCCTGACCAACGGTGGCCAGTTCCATGATGTTTTCCTGGGTGGCGACCTCGTTGTCGAGTGTGCCGATGATGCGGCCGTGGGCCATAACTGCGATGCGGTTTGCCAGGCGCAGAACCTCAGGCAGTTCGGAGGAGATCACGATGATCGCCTTGCCCTGCTTGGCAAGAGCCTCCAGAAGTGTGTAGATTTCATCCTTCGCGCCAACATCGATGCCTCGGGTCGGTTCGTCGAAGATCAGCACGTCGGAGTCGCGGACAAGCCACTTGGCGATAACGACCTTCTGCTGGTTACCACCAGAGAGGGAACGAACTTCAGTGTGAATCGAAGGGGTACGAGTACGGAGCTTCGCGACGTATTCCTGAGCTACTGCGTCGATCTTCTTGGAGTTGATGACGCCGGCACTGGTGAATTCGCTCATCGTAGCCATTGCAGTGTTGTCTGCGATGGTCTTGTCGAGAAGAAGACCGAACTGCTTACGGTCTTCGGAGAGGTAGCCGATGCCAACCTTAACGCCGTCAGCTGCGTTGCGGATCGAGACCTTCTTACCGTTGATGTAGACATCGCCGGAAGTGTGGGGGTCAGCACCGGAGAGAGCGCGAGCAACTTCGGTACGACCTGCGCCAACGAGACCTGCGAAGCCGAAGATTTCGCCCTTCTTAACCTCGAAGGACACATCGTGGACGGCCTTCTTCGTGGACAGGTGCTCAACCTTCAGAACTGCTTCGTCAGACAGAGGCTTAGTGGTGGGGCGAGCATCAGCCGGAACCTCGCGACCAACCATGAGGCGAATAACCTCGGAGAGTTCGGTGGCCTTGGTATCGACGGTGCCGACGTACTCACCATCGCGCAGAACAGAGATGCGGTCAGTGAGCTCCTTGAGCTCAGGCATACGGTGCGTGATGAAGATCAGGCCGGTTTCCGGAGTAATGAAGTTGCGAACGAGCTCGAACAGGGATTCGGTCTCAGTCGTGGTCAGAGGAGCTGTGGGCTCGTCCATGACCAGGATCTTCGTTGACTCGTAGGAAAGTGCACGGGCAATTTCAAGCATCTGCAGACGGGCAACCGTGAGGTCACGGCAGGTGTCCGTCGGGTTGAGGTCCATGTTCAGGCGCTCGAACAGCTCCTTAGCATCCTTGTTGAGCTTGCGGTCGTTGATGACCGAGCCTTTGTGGGAGCCAGCGCGACCGATGTACAGGTTCTGCGCAACCGTGAGGTCTGGAATAATGTTGAGCTCTTGGTGAATGATGCTCAAACCCAGATCACGAGCATGGTTGGCGTTCTTGACATCAACCTTCTGCCCCTGTAGCCAAATCTCACCGCCCGGATCTGCCTTATGGATACCAGTGAGAACCTTCATCAGCGTCGACTTACCGGCGCCGTTCTCACCACAGAGACCCAAGATCTCGCCAGCGTTAAGGTCAAGGTCCACGTTGGACAACGCCTTGACGCCAGGGAATGTCTTTGAGATCCCCTTTAACTCAAGTAACTTTGTCACTTCTCACCCCTTGGGTACCGATCACTACAGTGTGGCCGGAGTTTGTTATCTGAAACTCGTTAGCGCTACCGAAACAAGCCCCAGGAATCGCCCTCATTGGCGTGTCATAAGCGTACGACAACTGAGAGCGCCTTTGAAATCGAAAATGACGCTCCGTTATTAAATCGTTACCGCTAACGAAAAGGACTCGCGAGATATCAACAAAAGCACCCCGAGAGCTTTCACGCACTGACCTAACGACCATTTCAATTGGACATATTTGCATCTCCAACCTGCAAAAATCTGTCAACAAACAGCAGATTCCAGCGGGGACGATTCACTACACACGAACGCGAGGGAGCGAGTTGCGTTCGCCCCTCCACTAGGAAACGACGAGGCCGGGCACATCAAATAGCGACTCCCCCACAGTGCCCGAAGGCACGAGCTATAGAGGCATGAAACTGGGGATAATGCCCGAAAGTCAACACCCCTTAGAAAACAAGCCCAAAAAGCTAACTAAACCCCTCATCACAAAGCACCCTGGCCAAAACACCAAAATTAAGACACAAAAATGGGCATTAGTCCCAAGAAACTGGGGCTTCAGTGAGTAACTCACTGAAGCCCCAGTTATGTGGCTCCCGCGACTGGATTCGAACCAGTAACCGTCCGATTAACAGTCGGATGCTCTGCCGTTGAGCTACGCGGGATTGCGACCTGTTAATTATGCCGAAGTTCAACCGCTGATTGCAAATTGACTCTGCGTGGTGCGCGCCTCATTTTGAAACACAGCATAAACAGGACCTCATCAGGCAAAAACTGTCCCCCGGGAATCACTCCCAGGGGACAGTTTCAAGCGAATGAATCGCTGAAGCGTTTCTTACCTTCTATGCGCACAAAGACACGTCAGGTAAGAAGACGAAATCACTTAAGGGTGACCTTGCCGCCTGCTTCTTCGATTTCAGCCTTTGCCTTCTCAGCGTCGTCCTTCTTGGCAGCTTCGAAGATGGTCGACGGTGCGCCGTCAACAAGATCCTTGGCTTCCTTCAGGCCGAGACCGGTGAGGTTCTTGACAGCCTTGACAACTGCGATCTTCTTATCACCTGCGGACTCGAGGACAACCTCGAACTCGTCCTTTTCTTCAGCAGCTTCAGCAGCAGCCGGAGCAGCAGCAACGGCGACAGCAGCCGGAGCAGCAGCGGTGACGTCGAAGGTCTCTTCGAAGAGCTTGACGAAGTCAGAGAGCTCGATGAGGGACATTTCCTTGAAAGCTTCGATGAGCTCATCGTTGGAGAGCTTTGCCATGATTGGCATCCTTCCTAATTGGCCTGCCTTGCGAGCAGATTGTTGGTGAGTTCCACGCGGTTACGAATCGAACGCGCGGGGCCTGTCGCTTCAGGCCGCTTCGCCCTGCTGTGCACGCAGAGCATCGATGGTGCGCACCGTCTTGGACGGGAGCGCGTTGAATGCGTACGCCGCCTGCGAAATCTTCGCCTTGAGGGCGCCGGCAGTCTTGGCCAGCAGAACCTCGCGGGATTCCAGATCAGCAAGCTTCTTAACACCCTCAACGGACAGCGCTACGCCATCCATTGCGCCCGACTTCAGGACGAGCTGGGGGTTTTCCTTGGCAAAATCACGCAGCGTCTTGGCAGCCTCAACAGGCTCACCGGTGACGAAAGCAATAGCGGTCGGACCCTTCAGGTCCTCAGCGAGGAAGCCGAGGCCGACTTCCTGTGCCGCCAGCCTTGCCAGCGTGTTCTTCACCACGGCGTAGCTCGCGTTTTCGCCCAGTCCGCGACGCAGCTGCTTGAGCTGGCCAACGGTCAGGCCGCGATACTCAGTGAGCAGGACAGCGTCAGACGCGCGGAAACGTTCCACGAGTTCGGCAACTGCTGCTACCTTGTCAGACCTCGCCATGGTCCTCCTTCCAGATAAGTGACCACCGAGTAATGAAAAAGCCCGACACGTAGGTTCGTGTCGGGCATAAATGTCCGGTGTAGTCATTGCTGACTAGTCACTCACCTACGTCGACAGCTTTCGCATTTCATCTCAGTTTCCTGAGAAACCGACGGTCTTCGGCAGTGACCAGACTAGCAGGATGGGGTGAAGCAAATCCAGTCGCGACGATGTGCAGTAGGGCACGCAGACCTCAATACTCACTCACACAACCCATGAACATAAAACGTGAGTGGGCTTGATTGGTGTTTAAGCCAATCAAGCCCACTCATACGTCAATGTTTCATTCCCCTACAGGGAGTTCAACATCAGGAAGCGTCAGCAGTTGCGACGTTCTTCGTCTTCGTGGCATCGAGCGGGATGCCCGGGCCCATCGTGGTGGAGACGGTTGCCTTCGAGATGTAGCGCCCCTTGGCGGAAGCCGGCTTCAGACGAAGGATTTCGTCCAGGACAGCGCCGTAGTTCTCGGCGAGCTGTTCTGCGGTGAAGGAGGACTTGCCAACAATGAACGCAAGGTTCGAGTGCTTGTCGACGCGGAACTCAATACGACCACCCTTGATCTCCTTGATCGCCTTCGCGACGTCCATGGTGACCGTGCCGGTCTTCGGGTTCGGCATCAAACCACGCGGGCCGAGGACGCGACCGAGGCGACCAACCTTGCCCATGAGGTCCGGGGTTGCAACGGCGACATCAAAGTCGGTGTAGCCCTTAGCAACCTTTTCGATGAGCTCGTCGCCACCGACCTCGTCAGCACCAGCGTCGATTGCATCCTGCGCACGCTCACCAACAGCGAAGACCAAGACCCGGGAGGTCTTGCCGGTGCCGTGAGGCAGCGAGACGGTGCCACGCACCATCTGGTCAGCCTTGCGAGGATCAACACCCAGTCGGAAGACGACCTCGACGGTCGAATCGAACTTGGTGACGGTGGTCTCCTTGGCCAGCTTCATGGCCTCGAGAGGGGTGTAGAGAATGTCCGCGTGAATCTTTTCAGCCGCGGCGCGGTAGCTCTTGGAGCGCTTAGTCATTCTGCTTCTTCTCCTTGCAGTTGTGGGTTCCGGGCAGCGCATGCCCTACCACGGGAAATAGTTTGGGGTCAGCCTTCGACGACGATGCCCATGGAGCGGGCGGTGCCGGCGATGATCTTGGCTGCAGCTTCGATGTCGTTCGCGTTGAGGTCGACCATCTTTGCCTGTCCAATTTCGCGAGCCTGGTCCATAGTGATGGAGCCAACCTTCACAGTGTTCGGGGTGCCGGAGCCCTTCTGGAGGCCAGCGGCCTTCTTGATCATTTCGGAAGCCGGCGGAGTCTTCAGAACGAAGGTGAACGTACGGTCTTCATAAACGGTGATTTCAACCGGAACGATCGAACCGCGCTGCGACTCAGTTGCAGCGTTGTAGGCCTTCGTGAACTCAACGATGTTCACACCGTGCTGGCCCAGTGCAGGACCAACCGGAGGTGCAGGGGTTGCGGCGCCGGCTGCGATCTGAAGCTTGATCAGGCCGGTGACCTTCTTCTTCGGTGCCATATTTCGGGTCTTTCTTGTTCAATTACCAGAAGAACGGAATTCCTTCTGGTTGCATGTAGAGGCAGGGCGCTGAAGGCGCACTGAACCCACTACACACGAAGTGCAATGCTATCGCGCACCCGCCCATGTTCCCAAGTTCGGGTGCGCGACTTCACTCTTTGGTCAGTCTTCGCGCTTGGCAACCTGGTCGAAACCAAGTTCAAGCGGAGTCTCGCGTTCGAAGATCATGACGAGAACCTTGAGCTTCTCGGTCTCGGGCGAGATCTCGGAAATAGTCGCTTCCAGCGACTCGAACGGACCATCGATGACGGTGACGATCTCGCCAACCTCGAAGGCCACGCGGATCTCTTCCTTGACCTGAGCCACGGCAGGGACCTGCGGGCCAGCTTCTTCAAGGATGTTGTACTTCAGCAGATCAACGACCTCATCGATGCTGAGCGGAACCGGGTTGTGCTGGTCTCCTACGAAGCCGGTAATAGCCGGGGTGTCCTTGACCATGCGGTACGACTCTTCATCAAAGTCCATGCAGACGACGACATAGCCAGGAATACGAACGTGGCGAACACGCTTCTTCACCGAACCACGGAACTCGGTGATGTACTCATCCGGAACCTCGACGCGGAAGACCTTATCGGTCATGTTCTGGCTTTGAACGCGTTGTTCGAGGTTCGCCTTCACCTTGCGCTCGTGACCGGAGTAGGTGTGCAAGACGTACCAGTCACCGGGGATCATCATGATCTCGTTGCGGAACTTCTCGAGGGGATCAATGTCGCCAGATTCTTCGCCAGATTCAGCTTCTTCAGCTTCAACCGGCTGCTCAACGCTTCCGGCTTCTTCTTCCGCCGCTTCAGCGGGGTTTTCGGTCAGTTCAGCCTGGGCGGCCTCGTCGATTTCGACAGGCAGATTCTCTTCACTCACGCGTTCCTCCTGGGTGCTAGTTTCCTAGCAGAAAATTGAGTGCCGAAGGCTAGAAGAAACCCGCCTGCAGTATCTGCGGGCGGGTTCGCATCAGCTTCAGCTGAATATCAGTGCGTTCAGTTTACCGAATCCAAGATCCAAAAGACCAGTGAAAGCCATGATTACGGCCACAAAAACGACCACGACAACGAAGTAGGTCCACGTTTCAGAACCACTCGGGTAGACGACCTTCTTCATTTCTTCAATCACTTGAAGGAAGAAAGTCCACATCCTCACGAAAATATTCGGCTTCTTCTGAGCCTCTTTTTCGTGGGAGTCACGGGACGGCGTAGCGCCAGACTTCGTGCGATCTGTTTTCGCTGGCATGTGTGATGCCGTTGCGTCAGCCACGGAACCCCTCCTGAATTCGTGCCCAGAATATGAGTGGCAGGGCAGGCGGGACTCGAACCCACAACCGCCGGTTTTGGAGACCGGTGCGCTACCAATTGCGCCACTGCCCTACTGCACGCCGTAGAACGTGCGGGAACGAGTTTATGGAAAATCTCTTCAACTGTCCAACTGGGGAGTGTCGCAAACTGCTTGATATTCGGAATTAGACTACCGAACAGCCCCATTTAATGCGACGATAGTCCTATGAGCACAACACCTCGATCGCGCGTCAGCGCACGCTTTTCCGCTATCACCCCTTCAGCCACTCTCGCGGTTGACGCGAAAGCGAAAGCCCTGAAGGCTGCGGGTCGTCCCGTCATCGGCTTCGGTGCAGGTGAGCCGGACTTCCCCACCCCTGACAATATTGTCGAGGCCGCCGTCCGCGCAGCGCGCGAGCCGGCGATGCACCGCTACACTCCGGCGGCCGGCCTTCCAGCTTTGCGCGAAGCAATTGCTGCAAAGACTCTGCGCGATTCCGGCTACGAAGTTGATCCGTTGCAGGTGCTGGTCACCAATGGCGGTAAGCAGGCCGTATTCCAGGCTTTCGCTTCCATTTTGGATCCGGGGGACGAGGCTCTTCTTCCGACTCCCTACTGGACGACCTATCCGGAAGTCATCAAGCTTGCCGGCGGTGTCACGGTTCCCGTTTTCGCTGGTGCCGATCAGAATTACAAGGTAACCGTCGAACAGCTCGAAGCTGCTCGTACGGAAAAGACGAAGCTTCTGTTGCACTGCTCACCCTCGAATCCGACCGGCACTGTTTACACTCCTGCAGAGGCTCGAGCGATTGGCGAATGGGCTCTTGAACACGGCATTTGGATTATCACCGACGAAATCTACGAGCACTTGCTCTATGAAGATGCCGAGCCGGCTCATATGGTGAAGCTTCTTCCAGAGCTTGCCAATCAGACCATCGTGTTGAACGGTGTGGCGAAGACCTACGCAATGACCGGCTGGCGTGTTGGTTGGATGATCGCTCCGACTGACATTGTGAAGGCTGCAACCTCGTTCCAGTCGCATTTGACCTCGAACGTATCGAATATGGCTCAGCGTGCAGCCTTGGAAGCTGTCACTGGCCCTCTCGACGCTGTCCATTCCATGCGTGAGGCATTCGACCGCAGGCGCAAGACCATGATCTCGATGCTTTCCCAAATCGACGGCCTCGATGTTCCGACCCCGAAGGGTGCGTTCTACGCCTACCCGAACGTCGAGGGCATTCTGGGTCGCGAAATCCGTGGCAAGGTCCCCACAACGTCGGCTGAGCTTGCCGACCTGATCCTCGAAGAGGTCGAGGTTGCTGTGGTGCCCGGCGAAGCGTTCGGCCCATCTGGCTTCATTCGTCTCTCCTACGCCCTGTCTGACGGCGACCTTGTTGAAGGTGTCGGCCGCATTCAGGAGCTTCTGGCGCAAGCACACTGAGGCTAGGCCTTACTAGCACCTCCCCAGGACAGGACCTCGCGCCCAGGATCTCGAACCCACACAGTGTCTGCATTCTGTTCACGCTTGACATGTCTGGACG
>NZ_JBHNPV010000025.1:0-2400 GCF_059082735.1 Actinotignum sp. usb-actsch-rep-73
CACCAGCGTTAATGCCTCAAATACATCAGGAGCGTTGGCAGCATTCACTTCAGTCATGTCAGGAGTCCCAGGTAGGGTTCTAAGGCGAAAGCTAGCTGGTTCAATTTCCTCAGAGGTAAATAATAAAGCCTGCGAGAAACTAGCGAACTTCATTTTCTGACGGATTATTAGGTTCAGAAACATGGCAGGCTACCCGTTTTCGTATCACTAAACGAATCAGGTAGCCTGCCATGAAAATGACAGCTGGGATTCCGTAAAGTCCGCACCATTTAACATCCGAAGGAGAATCTGAAGCTACTTGATACCAAATGTGATTTCCGGTTGCAAACACGCTTCCTCCAGTTGAAATCCAAAATGCCATACTGTCAGCAACCAAGCCAAAGCAGTAAAGCAAGAGTGGCAAAACAAAAAAGTTTAGCTGCCAGTCTGCTACCTGGATTTTCCGGGTGATTAATAATGCGACTACAGGTATGAGAATCGGTTCAATGACTGCCGCAGGGTACAGCACCCACACCAGGTCGCTGAGAAAAACAGTCTGGAATACCAGAACACATACGGCATAGACCAGAGCGATTTTGACGATATCACGCATCAGTGCCCTTTCCCTCACCATACCTAGTCAGAGATAAGCCAACTTCACTATTGACTGAAAGCTCATCGATGTTGGAACTGTCTCCATGCCTGTCTAAACTGCCACGTAATAGGAAACCGCTGGGCGCTATCCTGAGGCAGGAATTTGTTTTGTTGGCTTTATTGTGGACGCGGAGCTTCTTAATCGCCCAGTCGTAGTGGCTAGGCGCCGCCGACACAAAATAGGAGCCCAGCGATGTGCCGCCTGTCCAGGGGAAATACTTCTTGGTGAATAGCTCCTCGTTGGTGAACTTGCCGATGAGCTCGATGATCTGCGAATGGCTCGAGGCCAGAATCTCCTGTATGTCGCCCAGTGGCGTGTCTTGGTATTGCTCCCAGATTTCCGTATTCAGTGCTGGCGTGGTTCGCCACGTGTGAGGTGCGGGCAGGAATGACTGGGCGGTCCCGTTTTGATTAGCGTCAACAAAGTCGAACAGCATCTTTTGCCACGCGTATAGGTGGGCAAGGACATCGCGTAGGTTCTTGTCTCTGCCCCAGTGGGGTTCAGGACGGTCGAAGTCAGCACCGAAAAACAGGCTGACCTTTTCTATCTCTGGTCGCATGGAGTCAATCAATGCTTGCAGCACATCCCATTGGGAAGTGGTTGCTTCTAACAGTTCCGTTTTCGTTTTCGCTCGACCCATACCTAATTGCAACACAAGACGGCACGAAATTAGTAGAGGAGGCTTACGCCGTGGCGAAAGACGGAACGAACCGTGGTGGCCGCCGCGTCCGTGCGGGAGCGAAGCCTGATCCGCTGAATGAGAAGCTCGCAGCTGGCCGCCCAGCCACTCGGCTTGAGGATCCGCTGGGTGAGCCGTTCGACTTTGAAGGCTCTGATATTGGTGATGGTGCGGTGCTTGCTGGTGAGACCATGCCTGAACCATCGGATTATCTCTCCGACATTCAGCGCGATGGCAAACCACTCGGCGCTGACCTCGTCTACCGAGAAACATGGCAATGGCTCGACCAACGCGGCTGTTCCCAGTTTGTTGCACCGCGCTTGATTGAATCCTATGCGCAGTCTTTCGCGCGGTATGTGCAGTGCGAGCAGGCGATCTCCAAGTTCGGCCTGCTTGGCAAGCATCCGACCACGGGTGCCGCGATCGCTAGCCCATTTGTGGCGATGAGCCAGTCGTTTGGGAAGCAAGCGAATGTGTATTGGTATGAGATTTACGAGATCGTGCGCGCCACCTGCACCACCGACTACTCGGGCGCAGCTCCTGGTGATGACGTGATGGAGCAACTGCTCAAAGCCCGCTCCTAAAACAACCCTTTTTCGTGCCTGCCTGTGTTTGACGGGTGGGCGTTTTGTTTCGCCCCTTTTGATCTGAAAGTGAGTGTGTGTATGTCTGTTACGAAGACTGCTGAGGCCGTGTGTGTCGGCCATCCCGATAAGCTCTGCGATCTGATCGCTGACACGATCCTTGACGATATCCTCTATGAGGATCCTGTTGCCCGCGTTGCAGTAGAAGTGATGGCATCTGGGCGACGGATTATCGTCACAGGTGAAATCACCACTACCTGCCGGCCGCGTATTCGTGAATCGGTGCGTTACGCGCTGGTAAAGGCGGGTTATGTGCCGTGGAAGTTCCTCGTCTTCGTCTGGACACACCGCCAATCCCCAGACATCAACGCAGGAGTCACCCGATCGCTCGAAGCACGGTTCGGTGACGACACCGAATTCGCCCTCCAAGGAGCAGGTGACCAAGGCACCGTCTTCGGTTACGCCACGGTCGAGACCCCGGAGCGTTTGCCATTGCCGCTTGT
>NZ_JBHNPV010000026.1:0-305 GCF_059082735.1 Actinotignum sp. usb-actsch-rep-73
CATGCGCCAATGAGTGAATATCCAGTATTAGCAGCCGTTTCCGACCGTTATCCCAAAGAAGAGGGCAGGTTACTCACGTGTTACTCACCCGTTCGCCACTAATCCACCCCAACAAAGCTGGAGCATCATCGTTCGACTTGCATGTGTTAAGCACGCCGCCAGCGTTCGTCCTGAGCCAGGATCAAACTCTCCGAACAAAAACATATCCAGAAAAAACCAACCACCAAAACGCGGCCAGCCAATCCCAACAAAAAAAACAAACTCAAAAACAAAAAACAGGCATAAAAACAAACACACTATCGAGT
>NZ_JBHNPV010000027.1:0-830 GCF_059082735.1 Actinotignum sp. usb-actsch-rep-73
CCAACGTCGAACGGGCTGATGGATGTGTGGGCGCAATTCCGTCTTCTCGACGGCGGCGAGCGTTTGGGCAGGTTTATCACTCGTTATCGCGATCGTTGGTTCGTTCCGGATAAGCGCAACGGGATGCAGGTGTTCACCTATAAGCCCCGCGCGGGTGCTGAGGATGAGATCTATGGGGCGATTGGTGACATGACGTTGTCGATGAGAACCACCGACCACCTGCAATTACCGGAATTGACGGTGACAACCACGCTCGTCACGTTGGAGCCGAAAGAGCGCAAGATCTACGAGCAGCTCAAAGCTGACCTCGTCCTCGACCTTGATGGGGCGACGATTGATGCTGCGAATGCTGCTGCGTTGTCGGGCAAGTTGCTGCAGTTGGCATCGGGTGCGATCTACACCGGCGACGGTCAGTGGGCTCCCGTGCATGATCGGAAACTTGACGCTCTAGAAGACCTGTATGAGGCAGCCAACGGCAGCCCGTTATTGGTGGCGTATTGGTTCACTCACGACCGCAAGCGCATCACCGCTCGTTTCCCACAGGCTCGCGAACTGAAAACCTCGGCCGATATCGAGGCGTGGAACAGGGGCGAGATTGCGCTTGGGCTGATTCACCCCGCATCTGCGGGTCACGGTCTGAACCTGCAGGCAGGTGGGCATCTGTTGGTGTGGTTCTCGCTGACGTGGAGCCTGGAGCTTTACCAGCAGACGAATGCGCGCCTGTATCGGCAAGGGCAATCCGAACCTGTGACGATCACGAATCTTGTTGCTGAAGGGACGCTCGATGAAACCGTTCTCAAAGCTCTTGATGCGAAAGACGCTACGCAGGC
>NZ_JBHNPV010000028.1:0-706 GCF_059082735.1 Actinotignum sp. usb-actsch-rep-73
CCACATCGAAGCCCAGCTCAAAAAGGCCGTTGAAGCCTCCGGGGGCTTGTGCTGGAAGCTTGTCTGCCCTGGAACCAGTGGCGTACCTGACCGGCTATGCCTGATGGGAGGCCAGGTCGTCTTCGTCGAAGTGAAAGCCCCCGGCAAAAAGCCTCGGCCGATCCAACGCCGACGGATGAACCAGCTACGCCAGCAAGGCTTCACCGCGTTGGTTGTTGATTCGATGGACGGCATACAGGAGGTGCTTGATGCACTACACGCCGCATAACTACCAACGTCAAGCGACCGATTTCATCATCGACCATGACGAGGCCGCGATCTTCCTTGGGATGGGTTTGGGCAAATCGGTGATCACGTTGACGGCGATCTGGCAGCTCATGCTCGACTACTTCACCATCCACCGCGTCCTCGTCATCGCACCACTGCGGGTAGCCCGCGATACGTGGCCAACCGAAATAGCGAAGTGGGATCACCTGCGAGGTTTGACCGTATCGGTCGCTGTCGGCACCAAACAAGACCGGCTGAACGCTCTCGCGGCGTCTGCGATGGTGACCGTCATCAACCGGGAGAACATCCCCTGGCTCGTGGGTCAGTACGGCGATGGCTGGCCGTTCGACATGGTCGTCATCGACGAACTGTCCTCCTTCAAAAACCACCGGGCGAAACGATTCACGGCATTGGTGAAGGTTCGTCCGCACGTTAAGCG
>NZ_JBHNPV010000029.1:0-223 GCF_059082735.1 Actinotignum sp. usb-actsch-rep-73
CCACCGCTGCGGGACTGGTGGATCGAATTCAGGCCAAACACCCTGCGTTCTTCTGGGGCGTCGAGGAGGATGGGGACGTTGGTGGGTGAGTTGCCCATCCGGGCAGTCAGCGTCTGCACCACCCCCGAGGAGTTAACGGTCAACCTCGAGTCCTGCGGATGATGATCCAACAACATCACCGAGCTGCTACGGCCTCCAAGGCTTGCTTCAGGGGTGTGGGCAT
>NZ_JBHNPV010000030.1:0-450 GCF_059082735.1 Actinotignum sp. usb-actsch-rep-73
CCAGCGCAGTTGGTTTCAGGGGTATCAGCCGAAAGATCCTCATCTTCACCCTCGTCGGCCTCGCCCATTTGATCGACGTCCACATCCTCGGAGCACCCGGAGTCCTACGCGCGGCGGTCATCTTCTTCTACCTATCCAACGAAGGCATCTCCCTCGTAGAGAACGCCACCCGATTGGGTCTGCCTGTCCCGGCGCAGATGCGCGGGGCGCTCGATGCGATCGCCAATCGCGCCGAAACCAGACCCTCACTCACCGAACCACCAACCACTGAAAAGGAGATTCACTGATGAAGAATTGGAACACGCTTGAGGCCGACATCGACCTCATCATGAACACACACTACACACCCGGCCGCAACGGCAGGCGGATCGATAAGGTCATCATCCACCACAACGCCGGAAACCTCACCATCAGGGGCTGCTACGACGTGTGGCAAACCCGTCCTGCATC
>NZ_JBHNPV010000031.1:0-64914 GCF_059082735.1 Actinotignum sp. usb-actsch-rep-73
CCGCAACGCGTGGAACGGTCTCGACCAAAAGAATATCAAGAGTTCTGGTAACTGATTCCCAGCTTACGAACAGGCTGAACGGGCATATCGCAAAGAATATCAAGAGTTCTGGTAACTGATTCCCAGCATGTCGAGGCGATCTTGCAGGCGAACCCAAAGAATATCAAGAGTTCTGGTAACTGATTCCCAGCGTTTCGTCATCATTCGGGTTGTCATTCGAAAGAATATCAAGAGTTCTGGTAACTGATTCCCAGCGCGGGGTGATGTGGTAGACGTTGATCGCAAAGAATATCAAGAGTTCTGGTAACTGATTCCCAGCCACATCCCCCAAGCCCGAATGCTTGGACAAAGAATATCAAGAGTTCTGGTAACTGATTCCCAGCTCCACAAGCCCCTAGGCGCGTTAAAAACAAAGAATATCAAGAGTTCTGGTAACTGATTCCCAGCGTTTGGATTGTTGGTGGCTGACTGTAGAAAAGAATATCAAGAGTTCTGGTAACTGATTCCCAGCCCTGCGGATATGTGCCCGTCAGGCCGGGAAAGAATATCAAGAGTTCTGGTAACTGATTCCCAGCTAATTGCCTTGTCCTGGAACTGTTCTGCAAAGAATATCAAGAGTTCTGGTAACTGATTCCCAGCGACAACATTAACCCCGTATGCCCTGAATAAAGAATATCAAGAGTTCTGGTAACTGATTCCCCAAATAATAATTTCAGTTAAGAAAACACCATTAGAGCTGGAAGCACACTTAAATGCAATACGTCTTGGGGGCAGGGCGCATTTGCACCCTACCCCCAAGGTCTGTGCGGAACCTCGTCGATTGTGACGAAGCCCGACAGTCGGAAGGTGGAACTAACGCACCGATGTGTGGCGCTCGATCGAACGCACACCCCACCATGCGACACCGATTGCCAGCAACACCGCCCCTACGGGCGCACCAATGCCGACAAACTGCGGATCCGTATCAGCTAACAGCGCGTTCACCAGGTCCGTGACCCAAAAGCCGAAACGTAACTCGCCCGTGTTGACATCCATCATCAGCGGGAAGAATGCCATCGCAACAAAGGTCACCACCTGATTCGCCAGATAGAGGATCACGAAACCCACTATCGCAGCTCCAAAGCCATGCTTCTGCCAACGCTCGCGGGCACTCAAGCTCATTCCAGCAGCGACCTCAAGAACAATCGTCACCAACTGCACCACAACAGCCACCACAGCGAACCAGACAATCCAGCTCGGAAGATCCCAAATAACAGCGGTGCGATGCCAGAACTCCTGCACGCTCAGCTCCGCCTTGTGAGCCTTCAGTAGAGCCAGCACACCCCAGTTCAACAGGGTTAGCACGATCGCCACTAACGCATACGCCAAGGCAACCAGCACTTTCGACCAGAAAAGATCACGGCCACGAACCGGCAGCAAATGCGTAAAGTACGCCATCTGGCCGTGCATACTTTTCCAATACGCCTGAGCCAGAACAAGTAGAACAGCAACCGGCATCATCGGAGCCACAAGCAGAGCAAAGCTACTAGAAAAGCCTGAAAACACGGGGAAATCAACAGCGACTGCCACGAAGGCAACAAGGCACATGACCTGCAGGATGCCTAACGTTTGCACAACCGCCTTCGCGTTCTCACGCAATTCATACCCAAACAACGTACCAAACATCAGCGGTACTCCTTCTTGAAAATACCCTCCAGCGACAGGCCATACTCGGCTCGCAGATCGTCCACATTCGCGTGAACAAGCACAGTACCCGCCCGCATCATGATGACGTCATCCAGAATCTGCTCCACGTCAGCAATCAAATGAGTGGAAATCAGCATCGCCGAATCCGGGTTAAAGTCGCGCAGAATCCCCTGCATGATCGTGTCGCGCACCGCTGGATCCACACCTGACAGAGGCTCGTCCAACAGGTACAGCTCAGCACTGCGTGCCATCAGCAGAGCAATCTGTAGTTTCTCCCCCATGCCCTTCGACATGGACTTCAGCTGCTGATCCGCTTGCAATCCGAAGTAGTCGATTCCTTCACGCGCCTTCTTGGCCGAGAAATCCGAATAGAAACGCGAGTACACGTCAATCGCTTTATTCGCATCCCACATCGGATCCAAGAAATCCGAGGCGGGAAGGAATGCGACGTGTGCCTTCGTGGTGGCTCCCGGCTTCTCACCTGCGATCAGGACAGTCCCGTCCCAATCGGAAAGAACGCCCGCCATGATCTTCAGTAGCGTCGTCTTACCACAACCGTTTTCGCCAACCAAGCCGGTGATTGTGCCCGGCTTGAGCTCAAAATTCACACCTTGCAGGGCAGTCGCGCCACCCGCATAGGTTTTCATCAGGTTTTCCACCCGAACAAGTGCATGTGTTGATGTCATTGCGCATCACCTTCGCGTGTTGTGCGTTCGATGTCGGTCCACTGTTCAGCAAGCAACTCCTGCGCCCGATCGAGACTCAGCCCAAGTTGCGTGACAGTAGTGATGTGATCGCGAGTTGCATCGAGGGCGAGCTCTGCCCTGGTCACATCGATCACGTGTTGGTCTGCGGTGACGAAACGCCCCTGCGCACGTTCAGCTTCGGTCAGTCCCTGACGATCCAATTCGCCGAGGGCACGCTGAATCGTGTTCGGATTAACTCCCGCTTGTAGTGCGAGTTCGCGGACACTAGGAATCTTCGAGGACGGTGGCCAGGTTCCGGACACGATATTGATCCGAAACGTTTCAACTAGCTGGACCCAAATTGGTCGAGAATCGTCGATACTCACACCCCCTCCTTCCTGTATCGCTGTATTAATACAGTAATACTATGACAGTCCGCGAGGCACTGTGTCAAGCGCTTAATACAGACGCGGAGGGTGGGTGCTCTACTCGTTCGGTATACGAGGCAACGAAATCAGGCTCTCAGCAGAGATAACAGCGCCTCACACGACCAAACCCGACCGCAGGAGCCACGTACGCGACCGACAACGTCATACGAGGCAACGAAACCGGGAACCACTGCAAACAGCGTGAAAATATCGCTTCACACGGTCAAACCTGCCCCCAAACACCCCACGCAGAGGCACACACCCCAGCAGGCATCCCGCCCCCCCAACCTGACCGCACACAGAAAACTGCGGGGACAAGGCCTTTCGGACCTGCCCCCACAGTCAGAGCCAGCAGAGCGCCGGCGCAAAGCCAACACAAAGCCAGCGAGAAGCTAGCAGAAACTAGCGCGTCGCCAGATCAGCCGATCGGCGTTGCGTCGAGCTTCCAGACCTCGTTCGCATAGTCGGTGATCGTACGGTCAGACGAGAAGCGACCGGACTGAGCGATGTTGATCCACGCCTTGCGCGCCCAACCACGTGCATCGCGGTAGTCGGTGGCCATGCGATCCTTCGCGTCACGGTAGGCCGCGAAGTCGCCGAGGACGTAGTAAACGTCGGCGGGCTCGTAGCCGGCTTCAAGAAGCGACCAGCGCAGATCGTGGAACCAACCGGAACCACAGTCATCCAAGGTGCCGTCTGTCAGAGCGTCAAGGACTCGCTTGAGGCCGGGGACGTTCTCGTAGTGCCAGCGCGGATCGTAGTTCTGACGTAGCTCGGGAAGTTCGTCTTCGGTGGCACCGAAGATGTAGGCATTCTCATCACCGACGGCGTCGAGAATCTCAACGTTTGCGCCATCGAGGGTGCCGAGGGTCAGGGCGCCGTTCATCATGAACTTCATGTTCGATGTGCCCGACGCTTCCTTACCCGCAGTGGAGATCTGCTCGGAGATGTCGGCTGCCGGGATGATGTGCTCAGCAGGAGACACGTTGTAGTTGTGGATGAAGACGACCTTGATGCGACCGTTGATGTCTTCGTCGTTGTTGACCAGGTCAGCGATCGTGTTGATCAGCTTGATAACGCCCTTTGCGCGGATGTAGCCGGGGGCTGCTTTTGCGCCGAAGACAAAGACGCGCTTCGGGACGTCCAGCGTCGGATCATCCTTGATGCGGAAGTACAGGTCAAGGATGTACAGAGCATTCAACAGCTGGCGCTTGTATTCGTGCAGGCGCTTGATCTGAACATCGAAGATGGCGTCGGGATCGATGTCAACGCCTTCGCGTTCCTTGACCCACGCCGCGAAGTCAACCTTGTTGGCGTGTTTGATCGAGGTGAGTTCGTCCAGAACATCCTCGGAAGCAGAGTCAACGTAGCGGGACAGGATGGAGAGGTCCGTGACCCATTCGTCAGAACCGGTGACGCGATCGAGGAGAGATGCGAGGCGAGGGTTGCACTGCTTCAGCCAACGACGCGGAGTGACACCGTTCGTCTTGTTGTTGAAGCGCTCGGGCCAGATGTCGTGCCATTCCTTGAGGGTTTCGCGCTTGATGATCTCGGTGTGCAGGGCCGCAACACCGTTGATCGAGTAGGCGGCGTAGCAGGCGATCCATGCCATGCGGACCGTGTTGCCGGAAACCGGTGCCATGTAGTCGATGGTCGACTGTTCCAGACCACGTTCTGCCATCTCGATGCGGAAGCGACGGTCGATTTCGCGGACGATTTCGGCGACGCGCGGGAACAGACGGTCGAAGATCGTCATTTCCCAGGTTTCGAGAGCTTCGGCCAGAACCGTGTGGTTCGTGTACGCGAAGGTCTTGGCGACGATTGCCCAGGCGTCTTCCCAGCCGAGACCGTGCTCATCCATGAGCAAGCGCATGAGTTCCGGAATAGCCAGAACCGGGTGGGTGTCGTTCAACTGGATCGCATTGTACTTCGCGAAGTCGGTCAAATCCTTGCCGTGATGTTCGACGTAGTTGTCGACGATGGCCTGCAGGGATGCGGAGCAGAAGAAGTACTGCTGGCGAACGCGCAGGACCTTGCCTTCAAACGTGGTGTCGTTTGGGTAGAGGACGCGCGAGATGTCGTTGGTGCGTTCACGGTCGACGATAGCGTCGGTGAAGCGCTGCGAGTTGAAGGCGTCGTAGTCGAATTCCTCGACAGGCTCTGCACGCCAGAGGCGCAGAGTGTTGACATTCTTTGTGCCGTAGCCGGTGATCGGCATGTCGTAGGGTACTGCGCGGACGGTCAGGTCAGCGTAGGAAACGATGCGCTGGGCTTCTTCACGACGGATAACGAAGGGGTAGCCCTCTTCCATCCAGGGGTCCGGATGTTCGGTCTGGAATCCGTTGTCGAACAACTGCTTGAACAGGCCGTAGCGGTAGAGGATGCCGTAGCCGGCGACCGGCAGATCGAGCGTGGCGCAGGAATCGAGGAAGCAGGCCGCCAGACGGCCGAGGCCACCGTTACCGAGGGCCGCGTCCGGTTCTTCTTCGAGAACAACAGAGAGATCGTCGCCGTGTTCGGCGAGTGCGGCGCGCGCTTCGTCAACAAGGCCCAGGTTGGACAGGTTGTTCAGCAGAGCGCGCCCCATGAGGAACTCTGCGGAGAAGTAATGCTCTTGACGACCCTTGGCGTAGGTTTCGGTCGTTGTATCCCACGAGTCGGCAATCTGATCAACGACTGCGGCTGACAGGCCCTGCCAGAGCTCCATCTTCGTGGCTTTTGCGATCGGACGGCCAGAGACCGCGCGGACCTGCGTTGCCAGCGTCTGGCTGAGGTTCTGAGTCATAGGTACTCCCAGTGTTCAATGTTGTCGTGGCTCGTTTGCCGCTTTGGCAAAGACACCCTAGCTACGAGATTACCGACTATTTCTGCGCAATTTCGCCAAAAGTGGTCGTTTGAAAGGTGAGCCACAGTGGGAGTTTTCGCCCCACGGGGACTAGTGTAGCGCGTTTTACGGAAACGTTTCCGTTACCGGTGATACTCAACCGAGTTTTCACCCGGACAGATCCAAAAGGAACACACCCCTTATTCGAGGAAAAAGACCCTTAAACTGCCGCTTCAGCAATGAAATCGAAGATGCCACCCATGACCAGCTGAGTCGCGATAGCGGCCAAGAGAAGGCCCATGATCTTCGTCAGGAGCATGATGCCACCGGTGCCAAGCAAACGCGACAGGATCAGCGAGAAATACATGGCGAACCACATAATCAGGTGGGCGACAACGACCGCCGACACGACGGCGATCCATCCCGCAAGAGAGGCGTGAGCCTGCGCGACGGACACCATGACGGCAACAATCGCGCCGGGGCCTGCCAGAAGTGGCGTGCCCAGCGGAACCAGGGCGACGTTGACGTTCGGGTCGCCAGTATCGGGCTCATCACTGTCTTTGCCCATCAGCAGTTCCATTGCGACAAGGAACAGCAAGACACCGCCGGAAAGCTTCAGCGCCTCCATCGAAATTTGTAGGAGACGAAGAACCTGCTGGCCAAGAACGGCGAACGCCAAGATGATGCAGAAGGAAATAATCGTTGCCTGGCTGGCGGCTTTCTTTTGTGCCTGTGGCTTCAGGCGACCGGTTAAACCGAGGAAGATGGGGATCGCGCCGAAGGGATCGAGGATGACGATCAGGGTCGTAAACGTCGTCGCAAAAAGTGTGACATCAAAAAACGACGATGCGTTCACGGGCGAATTACCTCCATTGTTCCTGCGTCTTCAACCTGAGAAATTACTTCAGGATCCGTTAAATTCTCGCCCAATTGGTTCGGTTTTCCCAAACCGTGGTAGTCAGATGAGCCGAAGATCGCAAGCCCCAGATCGTCGGCCAACCGTTGGACAACCGCGCGGTCTTCAGCCTGATGGTCGCGGTGATCGCGTTCAATTCCGAAGAGCCCGGCATCCTTCATGTCGTAGATGACTTCGTCGGAGAGCAAACGCTGGCGCGCACGCGCTTTCGGGTGCGCCAGAACAGGCACTCCCCCAGCCTTCAAAACAAGCTCTGTCGCTTCGACAGGATCCGGTGCCCAGTGGTGAACGAAGTAAGGACCGGACGGATGCAGGATCTTTTCAAAAGCCTGCGACCTGTTTTCAAAAACGCCGACTGCGACCAGAGCGTCCGCGATGTGAGGGCGACCGATTGGCCCACCATCGGGCGCAAATTCGAGGACCGTATCCCACGTAATCGGGTAGTCTTCCGCAAGGTTTTCAACCATCCGCTGGGCGCGAGTTTTGCGAGAATTTCGGGCTTTCTCGAAGCAATCAAGCAGTCCGGTGTTCGTGGGGTCCGGCAGATATGCCAGCAGGTGCACCGTAATTCCCGAGGCTGCGCATGACATTTCAACGCCTCGGATTAACGCAACGTGCGATTCTTTGACGCTCGCCTCACCTTCATCCCACCCGGCAAACGTGTCATGGTCGGTCAATCCGATCATGTCAAGACCAGCATCGCGAGCCTTGAAAAGCAATTCAGTTGGCGTATCGGTGCCATCTGAATACGCGGTGTGAGTGTGGGAATCAATTCGGAGCATAAAACTGAGAGTATCGACCTTCGCCCGAAAGTGCCATCATGGAGACTATGAACGACACGACGAATACTCAGTCAGCGCAAGAAAACAAGGCGGAAGAAGCGCCCGCATCGATGGCTCAGCGAGGGGAAGGACGAAGCCGTCGCCCCTCGTCGGACGCGTTCCGCGCGTTCATGGGCTCCGGTTGGGGGCCTCGTATCCAGACGGAAATGAAGCGCAGTGGAGCAGCCGACTATCTGCCCGAGCGCGCTAAAGTAGCCGGCGAGCCTTTCAAGGGCGAGCGCTTGGTAATCCCCGCGGGCACATACAAGGTACGCAGTAACGACTGCGATTACCGCTTCCGCGCATACTCCGCTTTCGCACACCTTTCGGGCCTCGGTGGCGAGCGCGAACCTGATTCTGTCCTCGTTCTTGAACCGCGCGAAGACGGCCCGCACGAGCCGGTTCTGTACTTCCGCCCGCGCGCTTCACGTTCTTCCCAGGAGTTCTACTCCGACGCAACCTACGGCGAGTTCTGGGTGGGCGCCCGCCCCTCTTTGGAAGAGGTCAGCGCCGAGACCGGACTCCGCTGCGAGCACATCGATACGCTCCGCGACGCTCTGTCGAAGGACGCTGGGCTGATCAACTTGCGCATCGTGCGCGGTGTGGACGCGAACGTTGAAGCAATGGTGAACGAGGTTCGTACTCAGGCTGGATTGAAGGCCGGAGACGACGCCCGCGAAGCAGACGAGAAGCTTGAAGAGCGCCTGTCGGAAATCCGCTTGCGCAAGGACCCCTTCGAAATCGCTGAACTTCAGCGCGCGGTCGATGTCACCTATCAGGGCTTCACCGATATCTTGAAGGCTCTCCCCCGCGCCGTCGGTCACCACCGTGGCGAGCGCGTCATCGAGGGTGCTTTTGGCGCGGTTGCTCGCGAAGAGGGCAACGGCCTTGGCTACGACACGATCGCAGCATCGGGCAATCACGCGAACACCCTGCACTGGATCGACAACGATGGTCCGGTGAACGAGGGCGATCTGGTTCTGGTTGACGCTGGTGTTGAGGTCGATTCCCTTTACACCGCCGACATCACCCGCACACTGCCGGTCAACGGAAAGTTCACCGAGGTCCAGGCACGTGTCTACCAGGCTGTTTTGGATGCGTGCGAGGCTGCGCTTGCGCGAGCAAACGAACCTGGCACCCGCTTCAAGGACGTTCATGACGCGGCAATGCAGGTCATTGCCACTCGCCTGCGCGAGTGGGGTCTACTTCCGGTCACCGTTGAAGAATCCCTGTCCGCCGAAGGTCAGCAACATCGTCGTTGGATGCCTCACGGCACCAGCCATCACCTGGGTCTGGACGTTCACGACTGCGCTCAGGCGCGTCGCGAGATGTACCAGGAGGCACTGCTCGAACCGGGCATGGCTTTCACCATTGAACCCGGCCTATACTTCCGTGCCGATGACGAACTGATTCCGGAAGAATTCCGTGGCATCGGCGTGCGCATCGAAGATGATGTGATCGTGAACGAAGACGGTTCGGTCACGCGAATCTCCGAGAATATCCCGCGCACTATTGAAGACGTCGAGGCATGGATCGCGGCGGCGCAGCAAAGCTGAGCATCATCAGTTTCGACTGACCGTTTTCAACTCCCGCTGGTGGGGAGCAGGCAGCGCCTGCTCCCCACCAGCCTTTTCATATCAGCGTCATATCAACTCGTTCTTCCAGCGCGAACGGGGAAAATATTTTAGTGCAACACAATCCTTATGCTAATTTAGGTGCGCCTTACCTATGACATAAAAGGAGAACCTAATGACGCATTCGTCTCGAGGAGTGCAAAAACGACGCATTTCTCTTCGCACGATTGTTACGACGTTGTGTGTTTCCATCCTCTGCAGCGTGGCAGGAATCAGTTCCGCCATTGCTGACACTGGCCAGCACAATTTCGAGTGGATCAAGACCCACGGCAAAAAGACCGTAGTCAAGTTGGACGACGGCAACGTTGATGTCTACGTTGCGACGCTTTCTGTTGACCCGTTGAACAAGGCGAAGGAAGTCATTCTGTACGGGGAGCTACAGATGCCACTGACCGTCCAAGATCTTGGTCTTGAAGATGTTGACAACAAGACGTACCTGCGTTCGGACAGCAACAAGGTCAAGTACAACGAGTACGTGACCATCCCTCTGCTCGTGTCTCCGGAAGACACTAAGCCCGGTAAGTACGACAAAACGATCTTCCAGCTTGATCAGTCAATCCAGGTCAAAGGCGACAAGGTGAAGCTTGTCTTGAAAGATAAGAGCTTCGACATCCCGCTGCCCGCAAAAACCGCTGAAGTCGACACCAGCTACCTTGAAGGAGCAATTGCAGAGCACTGGAACGAATACCAGGCAGCACTGAACGACGGCATCAAGCTCGACCCTACAACGGCTGATGCATATCTGCGCATCAACGACGAAGCACGCGCTTTCGTAGAGAACGCCAAGAAGGCGGAGAACCCGCCGTCGATCGAAGAGATCGAAGCAATGCGTACAAAGCTCAACGAAACGTACGCCGAACTTCTCCCACTCCCCTACGAGCGCGACGGGCTGAAATCCTTAATCACTGAAGCACAGAAAAAGATTGACCAAAACGGAGCCAACGCCACTCGCTACACCAAGGATTCCTTCGACGCACTGAACTCTGCTCTGGCAAAGGCAGAACAGCTTGTCAGCTTGAAAGATCTGACCACCATTAAGGTTCCTGCCGACGGTTCACCGCTTGTCACGCACCGCGCATTCGACGAGAGCGAAAAGGCATTGCGAGCCGCGATCGATGGTCTTCAAACCGAACCGTTCACCCAAGTGAATCTTGATGCTTTGAAGGCTCTCTACGACCAGGCAGTGGCGAAGACTCCGAAGGACGGATACACGTTCAGCAAGGACGGGATCGAGGCCCTTCACGCAGCTATCGAAGCAACCGCAGCTGAAATTTTCACGGCTCCGCAGTACATGGACGAGCAGAAGGTGCAACAGTTGACTGATGCCCTGCAATCCGCACTCAAAGGACTGAATGAGGTCAAACTCGACCCGAAGCGCGCCTTTAAAGTCAAGGTCATGTACGCACACCCCACTGACGGTGGTGTCTCGCCTCTTCTCAAGGAATACTTCACCGATGAAGCACAGAACCCGATCACGGAAATACTTCCCGTGGTTGACGGTCAGTACATGAATATTCCACTGTCCGATCCGCTGGTGAAGGACTTCCCCGGCTACCTGCCAACGAATTTCCTCTACGGCTCTGACGACGGTTCCCTGCAGCTCGCAAAGGTCCTGCGCGATTCTTCTGGGAAGCAACGCGTCGTGTTCACTGCAACTTCAGCAAACCTTCAAACCGGCACAACCCTTGTTGTCTTCTACGAAAAGGGCGAGAAGCCAGCCACGGGCACCACCGTGACAGAACCATCTGGAGTAGCTAACGCTCAGCAGGCAAACGCTACGTCCGCTCAAGCATCCAAGAGCGGAAAGCTCGCACGTACCGGCGCAGACACGTACACCGCCTTGGTGACAACCCTTGCAACCTTCCTTGCAGGAGCATCACTGATGGGAGTGAACTCATTCGCTTCGCGTAAACAGCGCAACTGAGTCATTACTTGACTGATCGATAGTGCAACTAACCGGATCAGACGCACTGGTGGGGAGCAGGCATTGCCTGCTCCCCACCTTGCTGTTCAGTCGTCTGCCCGATGGCGTCCATACACTGGCTTGGAATCGTCTGCGTCGTTGGAATCAGCCTTTTCATCTGCGGGCTGGCCAGGGTGGGCTCCACCGCGAGTAGGCTCCGATCCTTCGGAAGAAAGAGAGTCTGAGGAAGCAGGATCGGCCTCGTTCCCCGAAGCGGAAGATGCGGAAGACGCAGAGGCATGACTCAAGCGGACACCGAAACGAGGCTTTTCGTCCGGGCGCGACCCGTATTCGGTCGGGCCGGTGGATTCTGGGCGGACTCGACGCAGCTTCGGACGCATCTGATTACCCGGCGTCTTCTGCAACATCTGGAACGCGCGATCGATATCCGCTGACGCAAGTAGCGCGTATCGCGACGCCACAGTCTGTGACTGTGACGTGAAATCCCTACGCCCACTCGTCATCGCATACAGCAGACCCGACATGATGATGCCCGCGAGCGCGCCACCCAGAATGCCAATGCCAACCCACACGAACGCCGATCCGTTCGGTGCCGCGAAGGACAGCATCAAGCCCATGAAGGCACCCCACAAGGCGCCACTAGAGGCGCCTGACAGGGCCGCGCGTCCCATCGTCATCCGACCGGTCACGCGCTCAACAAGGTGCAAGTCGGTGCCGACGATCGTAATCGACTTGACGTCGAATTCCTGGTCGGACAGGTAGTCGACCGCTCCCTGAGCTTCCGCGTAGGTCTGGTATGAGGCCACCTCGGTCCCTGTCGGCATTACCGGCATGCCAAAGTTCAGGTCATTCGAGCGTTGCGCCATGGGTTTTATTCCTCACAAACTGAACAGTTTTCACTACGTGCTAGCCACTATCATTCCACCCGAGGGCATAGGCTGTCCCTGTGAACAGCGCACCTATGGAACTCAGAACAGCCGGGCGACGCGTATACATTGGCAAGCTCGCAGGTACTTCCGTCTTTGACCCCATCGGGGATCAGGTTGGAAAGATCCACGATGTCGTCGTGATTTTCCGCTATGGATCAGCCGCGAACGTCATCGGATTCGTCGTCGAGGTCGGTCCGCGTAAGCGTGTTTTCCTGCCAATGACACGCGTGACGTCCATTGAGTCCGGGTCGATTATTACGACGGGCCTGCTCAATATGCGTTCATTCACACTGCGTCCCATGGAGACACTGGTGCTTGGTCAGCTGTTCGACCGAGTTGTTGCCTTGAACGATGGTTCGGGCGATGTGAAGATCCTTGACGTTGCGATGGAGCGACGTCGCCCGAAGGATTGGGTGATTTCGAAGCTTCATGTGCAGCGCCAGCGCACGACGGCACTGGGGTTCATTCGTTCCGGCGAGACGCTGAACGTCTCGGTTTCTGAGGTGACCGGCCTGCGTAGTCGCGACGTGGAACAGTCTGCGGCGACTCTTATTCAGCAGACCGAGGATATGCGCGCTGCCGACCTAGCGGACTTCCTGCATGATCTGCCTGCCGAACGCCAGATGGCTGTTGCGAAGGAACTGCCTGACGCGCGTCTAGCCGACGTCCTCGAAGAGCTCGGCGACGACGACCGAGTTGCCATTCTGTCCGGCCTTGAAGCAGCCCGAGCAGCAGACGTTCTGGATGTCATGCAGCCTGACGACGCCGCAGACCTCGTTTCCGAGCTTCCCGAAGCCCAAGCTCAGCACCTGCTGAACCTGATGGAGCCAGAGGAAGCTAAGGACGTTCGCCGACTGCTCACCTACGCCGAGTCGACGGCCGGTTCGCTGATGACGACCGAGCCGATTGTGTTGGGCCCGGATGCAACTGTGGCGCAGATGCTTGCTTCTGTGCGCCGTGAAGATATTCCCACGTCCCTTGCGACCGTCGCGTTCATTACTCGCCCGCCGGAAGAGACTCCGACCGGCCCGTACCTGGGTATGGTCCACATTCAGCGTGCCCTGCGCGAGCCTCCACAGACTCTGCTGGGCACGATCCTCGACTCTGATATTGAGGCTGTTTCCCCGCAGGCTCACGTCGCAACTGTCACGCGACTGTTGGCAACGTACAATCTGACAATCCTTCCCGTCGTGGATGAAGACGCGCACCTTCTGGGCGCGGTCTCCGTTGACGACGTGTTGGACGAACTGTTGCCAGAAGACTGGCGTGATTACGATGACGAGGTCACTGACCGCATGATGGCAAGGAGCATTGATGGCTGAACGTCTAGATACTCCCCGCGAAGCTGGATTCCGTTTCTTCAAGCGTCGCAAGTCATCGGGTGATAGTTTCGGCAAGTTCGCCGAAGCGACCGCCCGTTTCATGGGCTCGCCGAAGTTCATCTTGTACATGACGATCTTCGTGGTCGCGTGGATCACGGCGAATATCGTGCTGTACCAGGTGTCGCAGAAGTATGCGTGGGATCCCTATCCGTTTATCCTGCTCAACCTTGCTTTCTCAACCCAGGCGTCGTATTCCGCTCCTCTGATTCTTCTTGCGCAGAACCGTCAGGATGACCGCGACCGTGTCCAGGCCCAGCAGGATCGTCAGCGCGCCGAGCGCAATCTGGCTGACACCGAGTATCTGACCCGCGAAATTGCGAGCCTGCGCCTGTCTGCCCAGGAAGTTGCTACCCGTGACTTCGTGCGTTCCGAGTTGCGTGATCTGGTCGAATCCTTGCGTGAGGAGATTCGCGAAGAATTGCACGCCGAACTGCTTGCCTCCCAGAAATCCGCTTCGGGCGACGATGAGTCCGCCGAAGAATCCACCTCGTTCGATTCCGCGCAGGTTTGAGGGGACGAGGCCGCCCGCTGGGGTAAGCGTGGCCCTGTACATTGGGCGAAAGTGGCCTTGTACGTTGGGCGGAATTCGAATAACCCACCGCCCACGTTACTCATATCCGCACGCCACGAGCTTCTGACTTTGGGGGGCGGGAAAATGGCGGTTACCCACGCTTTGACACTCACTTTCGTGCACCGGCTGGTTTAGGAAACGACCCCGCGCGCACGCCAACGTAGGATAAGAGCATGTCTGTCTCAATCGATCAGGTGATGGCCGCGCTCGAAACGGTCATCGATCCCGAAATTCACCGTCCCATCGTCGATCTCAACATGACCAGCGCCGAGCAGGTCACCATTGACGGCTCCACCGTCACCGTCGAGGTTCTTCTGACCACCGCCGGTTGCCCGCTACGCACCACGATCAACGCTGACGTCATCAAAGCTGTTGGCGCCATTGAGGGCGTTGAGAACGTCAAGGTTGATATGGGTGTCATGTCCGACGAACAGAAGAAGGCTCTGCGCGAGAAGCTGAACGGTGGTCGCCCCGAGCGCGAAATCCCGTTTGCTCAGCCCAATTCGCTGACCCGTGTTATCGCTGTTACTTCCGGTAAGGGTGGCGTCGGCAAGTCCTCCATGACCGCGAACCTTGCTGCCGCGATGACGCAGGCAGGTCTGAAGGTCGGCGTTATGGATGCCGATATCTACGGCTTCTCGATTCCGCGTATGTTGGGCGTCGACCACGACCCGCAGGTCATCGACGGCATGATTATTCCGCCCGTCGGCGCTTCCGGTATCAAGGTCATGTCCATCGGCATGTTCGTGCCCGACGGTCAGCCCGTCATCTGGCGCGGTCCCATGTTGCACCGCGCACTCCAACAGTTCTTGGCTGACGTCTTCTGGGGGGATCTCGATGTCTTGCTCATTGACATGCCTCCGGGCACCGGCGACGTTGCCATCTCAATCGCGCAGCTACTGCCGAATTCCGAGGTCCTGGTCGTCACGACCCCGCAGGTTGCTGCCGCCGAGGTCGCAGAACGCGCAGGTTCCATCGCATCGCAGACCCAGCAAAAGGTCATCGGTGTTGTCGAAAACATGTCCTACCTGCCTCAGCCCGACGGCTCTCAGTTGGAGCTCTTCGGTGCCGGTGGTGGCGCATCGGTTTCCGCTCGCCTGACGGCTCAGCTCGGTTACGAGGTTCCGCTGTTGGCGCAGGTCCCACTGGACATCGCGTTGCGCGAAGGCGGAGATGCCGGACGCCCCGTTTCCCTTGATGATGGTCCGGCTGCGAGTGAACTCGTCGCGCTGGCAACAGCACTGGGCAAAACGGAACGAGGCCTAGCGGGTCGCCCGCTTGGGGTCTCCCCCATCAAGAACTGAACGATTGCCCTGCGTGGGCAATCACTTCGACATCGTTACTCAACGTCGATTCCTTGGGCATCCAACGCCCGGCGGATCCTTTAATAAGTAACTTTGTCCCCACTAGGCGCCCTCACGCTTTGCGTGAGGGCGTTAGGCTATGCCTAGACATCACTTTCAACTGATTCTTTTATATGGAAGGGCCCTTCGATGGCAGATAAGGCTCAATCCTGGGTGTACGCCGAGGATTACATCGCCGAAAACGAGATTCTTCTTGAAGCCCGCGACGCAGCAAACGAACTCGGCGCCAACCCCGTTTCACCCGGCACCGGCGCGGCCCTGCGTATGCTCGCAGCCCTGACCGGCGCACGCGCGGTTCTTGAGGTCGGAACCGGCGCTGGCGTGTCCAGCCTGTGGCTCCTCGACGGGATGAGCCCCAACGGTGTCCTCACCACCATCGACTCCGAAGTCGAGTTCCACAAGCAGGCCCGAGCCATGTTCAACCGCACCGGAATCGGCTCCGAACGTATCCGCACCATTTCTGGTCGTGCGCTCGACGTTCTGCCCCGCATGACCGACGGAGGCTACGACCTAGTTGTTCTGGATGCGGATATCTCCCAAACCCCCGAATACTTGGATCACGCCGTGCGCATCCTGCGCCCCGGTGGCACCGTCGCGCTCGTGCACGCCATGTGGAACGACCAAGTGTGCGATCCGGCTCGTCGCGACGCTGAAACCGTCATGTGTCGCGAACTGATCCGCTTCCTGCGCGAATCCCCAGACTTCGTGCCCTGTCTGTTGCCCGTCGGCGATGGGCTGGCGGTTGCGGTGAAGCGCTGAGCGACAAACAAAACGGGCGTGACTAGCATTTATGCTAGTCACGCCCGCGCTGTATAAGAATCTGCTCAAACCGCCTGAGCGAGCGCTTCCGCGAGAGCCGAAGCTTCGTCCGGGGTCAGTTCGATGACGAGACGGCCACCACCTTCGCTGGGGATTCGCATGATGATTCCGCGTCCCTCTTTGGTGGCTTCCAACGGTCCGTCGCCGGTCCTTGGCTTCATGGCTGCCATGTGCCGCTCCTTGCTCCTACTGTCCGCGAACGCGGTCGCGTTACGGTAACGTCCCCATTTTACCTGTAATCACCACAAGTTCGCGAGGAAAAAGACTCATCATCCTCCGCAGGCAATACGAACTGCTTCGGCAGGATCGTCAACAATCTTCACAAGATCAATATCTTCGGGGGAAATGGTTCCCTCTCCAATCATCTTTTCGCGGATCCAGGCGATCAGCCCTGACCAGTATTCGGTACCGACCAGGACAATCGGGAAGGAACCAACCTTGCGAGTTTGGACTAGGGTCATTGCTTCGAATAATTCGTCCATGGTGCCAAAACCGCCAGGCATGACAATGAAGCCCCGCGAATACTTCACAAACATCGTCTTACGTGCAAAGAAGTAGCGGAAGTTAATACCCACTGTGATCCACGGATTGAGCGCCTGCTCGTGTGGCAGTTCAATGCCAAGACCAATAGACGTTCCACCGGCATCCCACGCGCCTTTATTCGCTGCCTCCATCGCACCCGGACCCCCACCGGTGATGACACCTATTCCGCGCTCGGCAAGCATACGCCCGATTTCGTAGGCGGCCGTCCAGTAGGGGTCGTTCCCCGGAGTGCGAGCCGAACCGAAGACCGAGATAGCGGGCCCAACTTCAGAGAGGGCACCGAAGCCTTCAACGAACTCCGCTTGGATTCGCAATACCCTCCAGGGGTCTGCGTGGAGCCAATCCGAGGTCTCCTGCGCCTGCAAGAGCCTCGCGTCCGATGTTTCTTTCGGGATTGCTTTACCGCGCAGGACAACCGGGCCACGCTGGTATGAGTGACGTACAGCTTCGCTCATATTTTCTCCTTGGAATAGTGGCGGTAGGCGACCGCGTCCTTCGATTCTAGTTTCGTTCTTCGCTGATCAACGAGGCCGCCCCCACATAATCAATCAGTATCTTCGCGTAGTGGCGGAGCTGGGAGACCGGAACTGCTTCATCTTGAGTATGAGCGTGAAGCGGATCACCCGGACCGCAATTGATCGCAGGGATCCCAAGAGCAGAAAAGCGAGCAACATCGGTCCACCCGACCTTCGCGCTCACGCTGAGGTCTTTGCCTTCTTCTGCCATGACTCGACGTGCTGTTTCGATGAATTCCTGCACCAAAACAGAGTCCGCACCGGGGCGAGCACCTTCTGATTCGTCGTCAATTTCGAAGAGTGCATCGACCCCATCAAAGTAGGACTCGATGTGAGCGATCGCGTCCGCCGGCGACATCGATGGAGCAAAACGATAATTCACGGTCAAACGCACCGAATCGGGAATGACGTTGTTTGCGATACCACCGTCAATTCGGGTGACGGACAGGGATTCTCTAAAGTCCAACCCGTCAACGTTCACCACCGGATTGCCGAACATGGCGATCTTTTCGATGATTGGCGCTACCTTGTGGATGGCATTATCGCCTCGCCACGCCCTAGCCGAGTGCGCAGCAACACCCGGAACCGTCGCAATCACACGAACCGTCCCATTGCATCCGCCCTCAATCTGAGTATTCGTGGGTTCGCCGAGGATCGCGAACTGACCATCAATCCAATCGGGATGATTGCGATAGACGCGCCCCAGCCCATTCAAGGGAGCCGCAACTTCCTCATGATCGTAGAAAACCCACGTCACGTCATGTTTCGGTTCATTCAGCTTCAGCGCAGCATACAGGGCTCCGGCCACACCGCCGAGCATGTCAACAGAGCCCCGGCCTCGAACCTTCTCGACCCCCTCTGTTTCTTCGCGAACGTGTGGCACGTTCCCGGAAATCGGCACCGTGTCGATGTGTCCGGCGATGATCACTCGCTGAGAACGCCCCAGGTTCGTCCGCGCCACAATCGCATCTCCATCACGCAGGACTTCCAGATGCGAGGCGCCACGTAGGGCCTCTTCAATCGCATCCGCGATCGTCTGTTCGTCGCCACTGACCGACGGAATATCGATGAGGTCGCAGGTCAGGTCCACCACGTCATCTGTTCGCAAATGCGTCACGATTGTCGCCTCTCAGTGCCCCACAACGTGTTCTTCACCACCGACATCGCACATTTCACAACGGCGAAGACGGCACCTGCTTTGAGGATACGTGTTTGTCCCCACTTCAGCCTCACGTACCCGCACATTCGTTGTTTTCTTAGAACGGCTAACACCGGTCTTCCCCCTTCTTTCCCGACGCGAAGAAACCCCTAGACGTTTCATTGTGTGGCGCCGACCAATTCTGCACAAAATATCCCTGTGACCTGCCCAGATATTAGCCTTAAACCCATGAGCGACATCGAGGTATTTGCACGTAGTGCTTGGGGTCTTGCCGCTTACTCAGTCGGCACAACCGCGCACAGTACGTTCTTCCAGTGTCCCATCGAGGCGCGGGCGCTTGGCGCTCCGGCGTAAAAATCATCCGCATTCACGCGGAACACCTTGCCACTTGAAGGCTCAAACACCGCGTATATTCTCGTATCCGTGCCATCCGCAAGCACAAGCACCACATGCCGTGGGATCCACGCCGACCCGGGCGTATCCCAGCCCCCGGTGAAAACCAAGACATCCCGGCCTCGGCAAAGAGCGGAATCAACAGCCACACGAAAGCGCTTCCCGCGCATAACTATACGGTGGCGCTCTCCTGTCGCTTTCGAAGCCAACTTCGCCAGCGCCCACGGCGACGTACCCAGCGCCTGAGGCCACGGCACACCCACGCGCGACGCAACACGATGCAGATGAATTTGCGCGCGCTCACGCTTATCAGGCGGCAAAGACAAGTACACGGGATCCGCGTTCGCACGGGCAGCAAGCACAGCAAGCGTCGCAATCCCACACGTCGTTGGATCAGCCTGCTTGGGGTACGAGGCCGGGATCTTCACACCACCCACCAGCGGACATGGCCCGGATGTTTCACTCACTCGTGTTCTCGCTTCGACTCGCAGGATTTTGTTTCACGATTCTTTCGGGCATTAGCCCGGAAGTATCTGCAAGATATATCACTGGAAATCGGGAAATATTGACTGACACGGCGAGGTAAGTACAATTTTTGTAAGATATTTCCACCGCGATCTTCCCGCAAAGAAAGAGAGAACACCGCGTTGAATACTAAAACAACCAAATGCTTAGCTGCAGCACTATCACTGGGTATCGGTTTCACGGTTGCCGCTCCGAGTGCTTTCGGAGCCATTAAACCAGCATCGGACTCCACCCCAGTTTCTTCGACCGATACGAAGACTTCCTTAACCCGTGAGCAGCTACAAGCCGCTATTGAAAACGCTACAAACGAAGCTGCTCAGGCTAAGAAAAATCTTGATGAAAAGACTGCCTTATTGAATGAGGCAAAGAAAACATATGACAAGGCCGTTTCGGAACTAGAAGCCAAACAGGCCGAAGTTAAAGGTTTGGAAACGCAAACTGCAGCTTTATTGCAGAAAAAAGAAGAAGCTGAAAAAGCCGTTCAAGTTGCAAAAGATAAGTTGGACAAAGCTATCAAGGACTCTGGTGCCGATGACGAGCTTAAGAAGCTAGAAGAGGCTCAAAAAGTAGCTGCAAAAGAGGCTGAGGAAGCGACTGCAGCCGAGGCTTTGGCACAACAGAAGCTAAAAAAAGCTCAGCAAGAGAAGAATCAAGCCGACGAAAAAGTTGCTGAGCTTGAAAAAGAAGTTGTCTCAGCTACCAAAAAAATTGATGACGCTAAAACCCGGTTGAGCCAGCTTGAACAGGAACAAAAAACGCTCAAGAAAACCATTGAGCAGTTACAGAAAAATCACCCGAATATTGATAGTGACTTGCAAGAAGCAAAAAGTCAACTAGAAGAAGCTGATAAAAACAACAAAGAGAAGCAAGAATTCCTTACTGAAAAGACCAACGAGTATAACAAGCTCGTAGAAGAGGCAGTATCCGCTAGGTCCGCAGTCCAAACCCTGGAGAAGGAGTTGGAAGAAAAACGGGCTGCCCATGAGAAGCTTAAGGAAGAGAACAAACAGAGCCTTCAGGAAATTAACAGGCTTGAAAATACGAAAAATACATTCCAGGCTAATCTAAAGCAGAAACAACAAGAAGTTGCGTCTTTTGACGAGGATGTCAAGCGGGCACAATCAGAGTATGAAGAAGCGCTAGCCGAAGACAAGAAGCATTCTACCGCCGAGACACAGAATAAAATTAAGAATGCTGAAGAGAAAAAACAGCGAGCAGAAAAGCAGAAGGAGTCAGCCGAAAAGGAAGCTGATGCCCTAAAAGCTGAGGTTAATGCTTTGGAAGAAAGAATTCCTACCTTAAGGAATGAACTTCTGAAAAAGGAAGTTGAAAGAGGAACTCTAGAAGCTGACATCAAACAACTTGATCAAGACCTTCAGACGAAAACGCACACTGCCGAGAATCTCTTCCAAAAAGCAGACGAAGCCGAAAACGTCCAAAAAGAAGCTAAAAAGCAAGCTGATGCTGCCACAAAAGAGTACGAGAACAAAAAACGTACTGCGGATGAGCTAGAGGCAGTTGCAAACAAGCTAGAAAAAGCCAAGCAAGACGAAAAAGAAGCTACGCAGGAAAAGCAGAAATTCGAAGGGCTACTAGCTGAAGCCCAAAATAATCTGAATTTGGCGACGAGCAACAAGGAACAGGCCCAGAAAAACGCTGATTTGAAGGATAAGCAGCTTCAACAAGATCAGGAAGCTGAGGAAAAAGCCAGGGAGAAAAAGCGAGCTGCAACAGATAAGCTTTCCCAAGCGAATTCTGATTTGAAGAATGCCATGGACAAGCATGCGCCTGTTGTCTCCGCCAACGAAGCGCTTCAGAAAGCGAAGCTGAACTTGGCCGAAGCCCAGAAAACTTGGGAAGCTAAGAACGAGGCGTTAAAACAAGCGCAGCAGAACCTATCTGAGCTGAGAAAAGCTGAAGAAACTGCTAAAGCTACTCTTGAATCTGCCACATCAGAATTTAACAAAGCTAAACAATCTAGCGAAGACCTAGAGCGCAAGTTAGCTGAACTACGCGCTCAGCTGCAGGCTATGAAAATGCTTTCTGAGGCTACAGACCCGTCTGGCGTGCAAAATAATTCAAAGAACAAGCGCGATAGTCAACAGCCAAAGGCAAAACAGCTTGCGAATACCGGCGCAGACATCACCCTATTACCCGTGGGAGCAGGTATCGCTTTGCTAGGCATTGGCCTCGTTGGAGCTAGAAAACGCCGAGCTGAATAGGAAAGGGTGGATTAAGTCAATCTGATCTGTAATGCATCAATCTGTATTGACCATCACTGATGGACAATAACTGCCAGATCCAATACAACTGTTAGATCTGGCGATAGTACAGGGGCATACACAGAACGTAATCCGCAGCGGATACATCCAAGAGGGGGCGGCTCGTACTACAAGTATGAGCCGCCCCCTCTTATTTATGGCAAGTCCGTATTATTCGGGCATTACCTTCAGATCCCTACACATCCGCAAAGGCTGGGCAGGACACTCAACCACTCCAACACGCCCGGAAAAAACACACAATTGGGCATTAGCCCCAAAACTAGACACCCGCCACCTGGGGCCGCACCTTACCTCGGCAAAGATCCGCTCCATGTTCCCCGGTACACAGCAAGGCGGGCGAGCCTCACATACGACCCGCCCGCCTTGAAAGAAAACGCTACGCGCTAGTTCACTCAGCGTCGCCTTCGGCTTCTGCCGGAGCTTCTTCTTCAGGTTCTGCAGCGAGCTCGGAGATAATGACGACATCCTGCTCGGCGTCGAGTTCGCACTCAACGTTGGCCGGCAAAACCAGGTCGGAGACGCGGACAACGGTGCCAGCTTCGAGGCCGGTCACGTCAACCTCGATAGCCTCGGGGATGTCGGTTGCCGGGGCCTTGACGGTCACGGTGTGCTCTTCGACGTTGTGGGTGGTGCCGGGGGCTGCTTCGCCGACGACGACGATTGCGACCTCAACGTCAACCTTTTCGCCAGCCTTGACGGCTAGGAAGTCAACGTGGAGCAGGTTGCGCTTGACCGGGTGACGCTGAATGTCTTTGACAAGTGCGAGTTGCGACGTGCCGTCGATCTTGAGCTCAACAAGAGCGTTCTTGTTGCCACGAACGATCAGGAACAGGTCGTGTTCCGGAATGTCAAGGTGGGTGGTTTCGCCGTGGCCGTAAACAACGCCCGGAACCATCTGCGCACGGCGAGCGCGACGTGCGGCGCCCTTACCGAACTCGGTGCGGGTGGTGGCGACAAGGATCGGGTTATCGCTCATAAGAAATGTCCTCCTGAGTATGTAGGTTTCACGCTCAAGCGTCGAAGAACCCAGGTAGGACCGGCAAAGATCCGAAAGGCCCTGTCGATAACGGCGGAATACAGAAAACCGCCCTCGCCGGAGCAACTCAATCAGAGTACCCGACGAGGGCGGTGAAAAGCGAGTCAGTCGAACAGTGATGTGACCGATCCGTCGTCAAAGACCTCGCGGATGGCGCGTGCCAACAGCGGCGCGATCGACAGGATGGTCAGAGTCGGGAAGCGTTTCTCGGGCGGAATCGGCAGGGTGTCGGTGACGACGACCTCGGTTGCTCCACATTCGGAGAGGCGGCGCGTTGCCGGATCAGAGAGGATGCCGTGCGTTGCGGCGATGATGACCTTCTTCGCGCCAGCGTTGTTGAGGACCTTGACGGCCTCGGTGATCGTGCCAGCGGTGTCGATCATATCGTCGACCAGGACACATTCCTTGCCTGCAACTTCACCGACAACGCGGTTGGCGATAGCAACGTTCGGGCGGGTGGTATCGCGGGTCTTGTGGACGAATGCCAGCGGGCAACCGCCAAGCTTCGAAGACCACTTTTCGGCGACGCGAATACGGCCAGCGTCTGGGGACACCATGACGGTGTTGGAAAGGTCGAGGCGCGAACGGACGTAGTCAACCAGAACCGGCATTGCGAAGAGATGGTCGACCGGGCCGTCGAAGAAGCCCTGTTCCTGCGAGGCGTGCAGGTCGACGCTCATGACACGATCAGCGCCGGCGGTCTTGTACAGATCAGAGACCAGGCGAGCCGAAATCGGTTCACGACCCTGGTGCTTCTTGTCCTGACGCGAGTAGGGGTAGAACGGCGAGACAGCGGTAATGCGCTTTGCTGAGGCACGCTTGGCAGCGTCAATCATGATGAGCTGTTCCATCAGCCACTTGTTGATGTCGCCCGTGTGTGACTGGAGGACGAAGACGTCTGCACCACGAACGGATTCATTGAAGCGAACGTAGATTTCGCCACTCGCAAAATCGTAGGCGGTCACTTGCGAAAGCCCGCACCCGATTTCTTTGCCAACCTCTTCGGCAAGTTCCAAGTGCGCTCGACCCGAAACGAGGACGAGGCTCTTCTCTCCACTGGTGACCAATCCGCTCATGCGGCGTTCCTCCCCTTGCTTAAAGAACCCGGATCGGTCAGTCCCGACTGGACTGTCCGATGACGCTGAATGGTGTAACCATCGTATCGGGTGCAACCGATACGTTGGACACGCACGCGTTGTGGATAACCGCACGATTCCCGACAATCGCGGTATCAAGGGTCGCTGAGGGACCGATCTCACACTCGGATCCGATCACCGTCGCACCACGCAACACGGTTCCTGGCCAGATTGTTGTGTCGTTTCCGATCTCAACCTCAACGCCGATCCACGTGGATTCGGGGTCGATGATGGAAACGCCTTCGCGCATGTGCTTTTCGCAGATGCGTCGGTTGAACTCAGCGCCGAGTTCTGCAAGCTGGACGCGGTCATTGCACCCCTGTGCTTGCCATTCGTCGAGAAGTTCCATGGCGCCCGCACGCTTTCCAGCGGGGGCGGCTGCTGCCAGGACATCGGTCAGGTAGACCTCGCCCTGGTCGTTGTTAGTTCCCACGTTGGCGAGGGATTCGCGCAGGTAGTCAGCGTCGAATGCGTAGATACCAGCGTTGATTTCGTTGATGAGGGCCTGTTCTTCGGTGGCGTCACGTTGCTCGACGATGGCCCTCACACGACCGCCGGCATCGCGAATAATGCGACCGTACCCCGTGGGATCATCAACGCGCGAGGTCAGAACGGTGACGACATTCGCCTGTTCGATATGGGCATTGACGAGGTCTTTCAGAGTCTCAGTGCCCAGCATGGGGACGTCACCGTAGGTGACGACAACAATGCCGTGGATCTGGCCAACCTGGCGTTCCAGCTCTTCCAGGCCACATTGAACGGCTCGTCCGGTACCGGGGATTTCATCCTGATCGGCGACGATAGCGGTGGGGCTGACACGCTTAATTTCAGCTTCGACAAGGTCACGCTGGTGGCGCACAACAGCAACTAGGTGCGTGGGGTTCAGGCCTTCGCCTGCTTTCAGGGCATGTCCAATCATGGAACGTCCGGCAACGGGGTGAACAACCTTGGGAAGAGAGGACTTCATACGAGTGCCTTGACCTGCGGCGAGGACAATGACAGCTGCAGGAACGGTCATGATTTACCTTCCAAAATCGTGGCGGTGACCCACTTGTAGCTCCGCCCCCAGGACTCGAACCCGGACCAAAGGCACCAAAAACCCATGTGCTGCCGTTACACCAGGGCGGAAAACGCCTTTTGATTCTGCCATATTTACCCCTTGCCATGCCACGTCGGCCGGGCAGAGAAGGGTCGTTCGCGCCACACCTCACACCTACCGCGCGCCCCAATTCAGATGACATACTGACGGTATGAGTGAAAAACGCACGCGAATGAGCGGGTTCGAACGACGCGAACAGCTAGTTGAGATTGGACGCTCACTTTTTGCTCAAAAAGGCTTTGATGCGACGAGCGTTGAAGAGATCGCATCGAAGGCAAAAGTGTCGAAGCCGATCGTCTATGAGCACTTCGGCGGCAAGGAAGGCCTGTATGCGGTCATCGTGGACCGTGAAGTTCAGGCGCTTGTGACGAAGCTTCACACGTCGTTGGAGTCCAGCGCCAGGCCTCGTATCCTTCTAGAAAACGCGACACTTGCCCTTTTGGACTACATCGAATCTCACACGGACGGCTTCCGCGTACTGGTTCGCGACGCACCCACCGATCGCACGCAGGGCTCATTCTCTTCCGTGCTCGGCGATGTCGCGTCGCGCGTCGAATACCTGTTGGCCGAACAGTTCTCGCACACGGACATCAACGCGAACCTCGCTCCCCTGTACGCGCAGATGCTGGTCGGACTCATTGCGCAGGTTGGACAGTGGTGGCTGGACGATCGGCGAATGAAGAAGGACGAGGTCGCCGCACACGTTGTAAACCTAGTTTGGAACGGCATTCGCAATATGCGTCCCAGCCCGTCGCTGGCCGTCCGATCGGAGGATTGTGTGCAATGACTTCAGCTGATCGCGCTTCCTGCCCGACGCACGAGGCGCACGATGAGGTCTCTCGCATTGTCGAAGCGTGGACAAACGAGCGCCCAGATCTGGATCCCACGCCGATGCTCGTTCTGTCGCGAGTGACTCGTCTGGCCAAGCACCTCGACCGCGCCCGCCGAGCCGCATTCGCCGACCACGGCTTGGAAACGTGGGAATTTGACGTTCTTTCGTCCCTGCGTCGCGCAGGGGAACCCTATGTGCTGAGTCCGGGTGATTTAATCGCCGAGCACTTGGTGACAAGTGGCACGATGACGAACCGTATTGACCGCCTGCAGGAGAAAGGCCTGGTCACCCGTTCTTCCGCGCGTGAAGATCGTCGCGTCGTTCAGGTGAAACTGACCGAGGAGGGCAAGACGAAGGTTGATACCGCGCTTGCGTCCCTACTCAATTCTGAACGTGGAATCCTGGCTCCTCTGTCATCTGGCGAGCGCGAGAAACTCGCTGATCTTCTGACAGTTCTACTGGCCCCCTTTGAAACTAAAGAATGACTGTGACCCGCGAATCTGAAGCGTTGGAGCGCCTGCACCACATGGAAGAGCGCTACACCGAAGCGTGCGCGCTGATGGATCAGGCAGAAGATGCGCTGGCCAGTATTGAGGCACTGGATCAGACAATGATTCCACTGATGGATCAGTATTCGTCGTCGTGGATGAACGACCGTGAGGTCGCAATCGAAGCAGGTGAACGCCTTGGCGTGATCGGCGAAGACGAAGTGTGGACCCTCTATAGTCGCCAGCGCGCCCTCATGGCCAAACTTCTGGCGGATTCCAGCCGTTTCTTCACCGACGATCTGCTGGGCGACTGAGCTCTTCGTCCTCATCGGCGGCTGAGTCCTGACGGTGCCTGGGCTGAGTCCTGACGGTCGCTGAGTCCTGGCCGCCAGCTCCCAACTCATCCAACAGTTCCGCCGCTTCCAGCCACGCCATTTCAAGTTCATCGATCTCGTCTAGAATCTGGCGATGTTCGGCTGCCACCTGTGTCAGTTCATCGACCAACGAGGCATCCGTGGCAACGCGGGCCCCCAGATCGGCGAGGCGATCAGACAGTTTTATTTCCGAGGCGCGCAGTTTTTCGAGTTTACGTTCGATACGATCGGCGTCTTTCTTCGCCACCCTACGAGCGGCGGCGTTAGAGATGGTCGAGACGGCCTCGTTCCCCGCGGAATTCGAAGCAGAATTGCCCGCGGACTTACCTGTCGGATTCCCGGATACATTCGCCGACGTTGAGTCTGCATTACTGCCGGAAGTCGTAAGCCCCAGCCCCTCTTCGCGCATGGCGAGATACTGTTCGACACCGCCGGGCAGGGCGCGCAACTTTCCATCGCCGAGCAGTGCGACCTGATGGTCGGTGACGCGCTCCAGCAGGTAACGGTCATGCGAAACGACGACGAGCGTGCCCGGGAAGGAATCCAGCAGGTCTTCCATCGACGCCAGAGTATCGGTATCAAGATCGTTCGTCGGTTCGTCAAGCAGGAGCACGTTCGGTTCAGCCATCAGCAGGCGCATCAGCTGCAGGCGACGGCGTTCACCACCCGAAATCTCGCTAATTCGCGTGTAGGCACGCTGACGGGTAAAGCCCATGCGTTCCGTCATCTGTGCGGCACTGACCTCGCGCCCGTCGACGATCGAGGTCTGCGCAACCTCGGCGACGGCTTCGACGACTCGCATATCCGCGAGCGCATCCAGTTCATGCGTGTCCTGGGACAGCGTGGCCACTTCGACGGTTTTACCGCGCTTGACGCGACCGGAGTCAGGCTGGATGTCTCCGCGCAGCAGGTTCAGCAGAGTTGTCTTTCCTGCGCCGTTGACACCGACGATGCCGACTCGTTCGCCGGGTGCGAGGCGCCAGGTGACACCGTCAAAGATGATGTTCGCCTCGCCGTTCGGGCGCGTGAACGCGATCGAAACATCCTCAAGGTCCAGGACGTCTTTGCCCAGGCGCGCGGTCGCCATTTTCACCAGTTCAACGGTGTCGCGCGGTGGTGGCACGTCGGCGATCAAGGCTTCTGCGGCGGCTTTGTGAAACTTCGGCTTTGATGTGCGCGCGGGCGCGCCTCGACGCAACCACGCGAGCTCTTTGGTCAGCAGATTCGCGCGCTTTTGGGCAGCCACATCGGCTTGGCGGACACGTTCGGCGCGGGCCAGCGTATAGGCAGCGTACGAGCCATCGTAGATTTCGACGTGGCCAGCGATCTGTGGGCGGTCGCCACCCGGGTCGACTCCGGCGACGACTTCCCAGATGTGCTCGCACACGGTGTCGAGAAACCATCGGTCGTGCGTGACAACCAGCAGAGCACCATTCGCGCCGGGCTTCGCGAAGCGCGCGTTCAGGTGACGGGCCAGCCACGCGACGCCTTCAACATCGAGGTGGTTCGTCGGCTCATCCAAGCAGACGATGTCAGATTCGGTGGCGAGTACTCGGGCAAGTGCAACGCGACGCCTCTGCCCACCCGACAGGGTCCCAATCAGTGCGCGCGTGTCGATGTCGGACAGCAGACCCGCGTGGATGTCGCGGATCGTTGCGTTCGAGGCCCACTCGTATTCTTCAAGCCCGGGGTGGACAGCGTCGACAACACTCATCTGCGGGTCGAGCGAATCCACCTGATCCAACACAACGATGCGGACACCGTCGCGCTTGGTGATGAGGCCTAAGTCCGGTTCCTGAATCCCGGCCACCAGGCGTAGCAAGGTCGACTTTCCAGCGCCGTTCGGGCCAAGAATACCGACGCGCGACCCATCAAACAGGCTGACGGTGACGTCATCGAGCAGTTTGCGTGATCCCGCCATTGTGGCCAGGGATTGCGTTCCTAGAAGGTGAGCCATTTATGCGTTGTCCTCGTGCTCAATCATTGCGCCACGCGCGGCACCCCACGTCGTCAACACTGCGGAGACGGCGGGGAGCTGAGCGAGTTCGTCGGCGATGCAGTGGGCGTCTTCCGCGCTGGTGGCAAGGGCCGCGATTGTCGGGCCGGATCCGGAAAGAATCACGGCCAGGGCGCCAGCATGACGCGCGCCAGCAATCGTCTTAGCCAGTTCGGGGCGCAATTCAAGTGCCGCTTCGGTCAGGTCATTGACGAGGCAGGGCGCGGCTTGCTCGGCAGAACCTGTCAGTAGAGCGCCCGCTTCATCACTGAGATCTTCAAGAAGCTCCCACGTGCCTCCAGGCCCGCCCATCTGGTCAAGCTGATGGAAAACAGCAGGTGTTGATAAACCCCCGTGCGCCAAGGCGATCGCCCAGTGGTGACGCGGTTCGTCTGAACCGTCGGCAAGCAGACTCATATGGTCGCCTCGACCGGTTCCCAGCGCGATGCCACCGGTCAGGCATGCGGGAACGTCAGCACCCAGCGTTCGTCCCATCATTTCAAGCTGATCGCTGTTGAGGCCCAGCTCCCAGAGTGCATTGCAAGCGACAAGCGTCGCGGCAGCATCCGCGGAGCCACCGGCCATACCGCCAGCCATCGGCAGATGCTTTTCCACGTGGATCTCAATGCCGGCAGCCGTGTGTCCCCACGGCCCCATCGCAGCAAGTTTCTGCAGGCTACGTGCAGCTTTGACGCACAAGTGGTTTTCGGGATCCAACTCCGCCATTGCAGCAGTCGTCGCTTCATCAACCCGACCGTTAGACAGGTACGCCGTTGTTGTCACGTGAATACCAAGACGGCGCGACGTGCGAACAGTGACTGTCTCGCGCATATTGAGCGCTTCAAAGACCGTGACCAGCGGGTGATATCCGTCCTCGGTGGGGTGTCCCACGCGAAGAGTCAGATTCACTTTGCCCGGAGCACTCGCCCTCACTTCACGCATCAGCAGAATCCTGCTGTTGAGCGAGCGCCGACTCCGCCCCATTGTCAGCGCCAGGGGCTGCAGTGGAGGCGGCCTGGTCTATTGGGGAAGACCCCACGGACTTGCCTGTACGAGGATCGACGCGAGCAGCCAGCACCCCACACGCACGCAGTTCGAGGACCGCGCGACCAAGGCGCACGAATTCTTCAATACCGAGTGCTTCACCGCGGGCGGTCGATTCCACTCCGGCAACGTCCAACAGCGCTTCGGCGGCAGCTGGCGAACCCGCCCACGTCTTCAACGCAGCGCGGAGAGTCTTACGGCGCTGACCGAACGCCACATCACAAACCTCGAAGGTTGCTTGACGCAGGTCTTCATCGCCACGAGGCTCGCCATCGCGGCGCAAACGAACCAACGCAGAGTCCACGTTCGGAACCGGCCAGAAAACACTGCGACCGATCGTGCCCGCACGCTCAGCCTGACCGTACCAGGCGACCTTCACCGACGGCACGCCATAGGTTCGCGACCCGGGGCCTGCAGCCAAGCGATCAGCGACCTCAGACTGGACCATGACAAGAACATCCGTCAGCGTCGGGAATCTCTCTAGCATCGCCAGAAGCACCGGAACAGCAACGTTATACGGCAGGTTCGCGACCAGCTTCGTCGGAGGTGGCCAATCCACACCAAAGTCAGCAACACCGTTGATCTTCGTCGCATCCGCGTTCACCACGTGGAAACGATCAGCGGCTTCAGGCATACGAGCAACAACAGTCTGCGGAAGAGCTTGAGCCAGTGGCGGATCAATCTCGACCGCCCGCACGCGCGCACCGGTCTCCAAAATCGCCAGCGTCAGCGAACCAAGGCCGGGGCCAACCTCAATGACCTCGTCCCCCGCTTCCACACCACCGGCGCGAACGATGCGACGAACCGTCCCAGCATCGTGTACAAAGTTCTGCCCCAAAACTTTCGTCGGGCGAATACCGAGCGCATCGGCAATCGCTTTCACTTCAAGCGGGCCAAGCAAGCCGGTTTCAGACGGCTGGACGCCCTCTGGAAGAGTCGGATCCAGGCGAGTATTCGGGGTGCGGGTACGAGATCGAGTCACCCTGTCATTCTACTGGTCAGGCAGGCTGGACCGCGGTGCGGAAAGTGTGCGCTAGGTTGCGCTCGCCATGCCAATGAACGGTGCCCGCACAATTCACGCGGAGGATTAGTACCAGCCGACAGACTCAGAATGAGCCCATGCACCACACGGGCTCTGGTAGCGACCCTTGATATACTTCAGACCCCACTTGATCTGGGTTTCTGGGTTGGTTCGCCAGTCGTCACCCTCGGACGCCATCTTCGAGCCGGGAAGCGACTGCGGGATACCGTAGGCGCCCGAGCTCACGTTCTCTGCTCTGGGGTTCCAATGAGATTCGCGAGTCCACAACTTGTCAAGGCACTGGAATTCACTGATGTCCCAGCCAAAACTGACCACCAGTTCCTGGGCAATGCCACGCGGATCGCCAGCAGCATAGGAAGCGACGCTGACACCGTACACGGACGCAGCGCGAGCCTTCGCACGATCCGTCGCGCTTTCAATCGATGCAATAACAGCGTTCACTTCGTCTTCGGTAGAGATCGTTCCGAGCTTTGCCGTGTATGCGGTGATCGAGTTGCCCGCACTGTCCACGGTTGTCTCCAACGTGGCCTTCGGGTCGATTCCGGCGATAGCAAGCGCCTGAGGAGTCGCTTCCTTTGTACCATTCGACCTGACCTGCGCGGTGGGAGCGGTTGTCACCGATTCACTGATCACGGCGAAAAAAACGGGCCTGCCGTTTACTCTTTCCTGCCATTGCTTCTGAGCAGCAACGCCTTGAACACCCGCTTGGGTAATCTTCGATTCACCCTTGAACAGGTCCGCAGACTCTTGGGTGGTTTCGCTGAATTCAACGGGGATATCCACATCAACGTATCCGCGAGTCACGCGGTCCACGTTAATTTTCATCGAGCGATCAGGCCGGACACTCACGTTCAGGCGGTCATTGGGAGTCAACTGGACTCCAGCCTGCGCGACGATGTCATCGGGACGCTGTTCAGGAGAGACCTGAACCGTAGTCTGCTGACCGTCAGCCTGAACCGTGATGTTCTGCGAACGCTCAACAATCTTCGTCACATCTTTCCTGACAGACCTACGATCCACCGCAACGGCAACATCGCTACCAAGGGATGATGAACTGACAAGAAGAGCCTGAGCGGAGGAAGCGGTCGACCAAATCGTCGTCGGCGTCCCATCAACGGTCAGCTTGTATTCCTTCGCGGTACGCACGATGATCGTTCCCCCATCGGGAGCAACCGTGTTCAACGACGGCTGGATCAGATCGTGTTCACCAACCGCGACACCCGCGCGCGCCAGAACCGACGAGACGCTTCCACCCCACGTCGTAATCGGCTGAGAAACCCCATCGACTTCGAGCGTCAGCTCGGCGCGAGACGACATCATTCCGCCTCCAGCAACAACCGCCATCGTCGCAGACGCCAACCATGCGGTGGCAACGACTGTTTTGCGCGTTGGGTTTAATCCGCCCAGGAAAGCACGGGTGGGGTGCAGGACGGTTTCAGAAAGCATCGAACGTGAAATCACGGGGTCGGTAGCTCCTTGAGTGGAATGTGAGTAGTTCACCAGTGTCCACGGTACGTGATTCCAGGGGCGCTGCACAGGTGAACAGGTGCAAGGTGATCCTTTACACCCCACTTATTTTAAGAAAGTCAACGCTCACCTGCGGCGTGTTGAGAATCAACGTCACCCAGCAACGTGGATTCTGTTGTCACTCAGGCAGAATCTGTCAGTTCAGACCGAATTACCGGTCAGTACAGGCCCGTTACCTGTCAGTACAGCCCCATTGCTCGAGTGCACGACGGCCACTGACCCCAGCCTGCACGCGCCTGCAGCGCTTGAGCTCGGGCAGTTTGTTCTTCAGCGGACGCGTTGGACGGAAGCCCCGTACCACCAACTGACCGCCAGGTCGACAAGGTGAACTGGTAGAGACCGTAGTATCCGTTGCCCGTATTCGTTGCCGGATTACCGCCCGACTCACACTGCGCAAGGGCTGCCCAAACACCAGAAGAATCAGCAGACAGTGAGTATGCGCTTCCAGCACCGGCAGAAGTGGCAGCGGTTGAAGCGGTGCGCTCCTTGGTTCCCTTGGCAACGATCTCGCTGGTTGCCTCGGTCTTGGTTTCAGAGATCACACGGTTCACGGTGACCTGCCCGTCGACTGTTTCGCGGAACAGCTTGCGGGTGATAGAGCCGTTCACACCGGCCTGAACGACCGAGGTTTCGCCCTGGTAGAGGGTGTCGTCTTCACGCTCTTGGGTCGAGTAAGCAACCGCCTCGGTTTCGGTGACGGTTTCTCGGCTCACTCGGGTGACCTTCAACGTGGTCTTACCTTCGCTGAAGATGTAAGAGAAACGATCAAATTCGCCGAGCCTGACACCAGCATCTGCGAGAACCTTGTCAGCTCCCTTACCGGACGCGGTGATTTCGGTTTGTGTGCCATCAACGTCAAGGATGATCGGCGTACCGTCGGTAACAACGGGCATTTCAGAACGCAGTTTGGAACGATCCGCAGCCAACGTAATCGTGGACTCGCTGTTGATGGAGTCCAAGACGCCGTCGATGCTGTCGGCGGTTGACCATGCAGTCAGGTCTTCACCGTCAATGTTCACCGCGTATGCGGAGGCCATGCGGACTACGATCATGTCGCCGTCGTGGACGCGAGTTGAGGTTGCGGGAGCAACAAGGTCGTGCTCGCCAATATTCACACCTGCGGATTCAAGAACATCGTCAACAGTGGTGTAGAAACCTTCGACCGGCAGTGAGACACCGTCGAGTTCGAGGGTGACCTGATGATGAGCAGAGGCAACTCCGCCCGCGGCGATTCCCACCATTGCAAGGGCAAGCGCGGACGCGCCAGTGATGACGGTTCGTTTACTCGGGTGTGAAATGTTCACGCGGCTCCAGACTTTGAAGGTTCCGCTCGGGTGACTCGATGCGTGCATCGTGTGAGCGGATAACGGACTAACACACTTACCGTAACCGTTTTGTTATCTGCGTGCGTCAGTTCGTGTCTATCTTCACGAAACAAATTAACGAGGTTCATCACCGATCTTGATGCCTCATGGGACGAAGCTAGCGCGTTCTCAACCGCCAAAAAGGCGTACCCACCCCCCCTACTTTCCGTAGACTCTGAGCGAGTTTTCCATCAATCGACGGCAGGCCTCTTCTTCACTGGCTTCCCAAAGATCCGCGATAAATCGGACGGTGTGAGCCATCACGTACGAAGAGTTTGGCGAACCACGATGTGGGACGGGTGTCAGGTAGGGAGCGTCCGTTTCGACAAGAACAAGTTCGCGGGGCATCCGGAGAAGCCCCTGGCGAAGGTGATCATTGGCGGGATACGAAATGGGGCCCGCGAACGATGCATACCAGCCATTCTTTGCCAGGATGTCTGCCAGTTGTCCATCTCCGGAGAAGCAGTGAAAGACAATCAGCTGATCTGCGCGCGCCACGTCCTCAAGGACGGAAACCGTGTCATCGTGAGCGTCACGATCGTGAATCTGCAGGGGCAGGCCGGCTTGCTCAGCCATCTGAATGTGGGCGGCAAACGATTCTTTTTGCGCTTGCTTACCTTCGTCTGCGGTACGGAAGTAGTCCAACCCGCTCTCTCCGACGGCGACGACCGTCGGATCACTTAAACGTCGTTCAACTTCTGACAGCGCTTCGTCAAGGGGAATGTGATGATCGCGTTGAGTCGGGATTAAGCCGTCGGGTGACGGAACCTGGACTCCAGCGTGAAGAGCGGCTTCGTTTGGGTGGATCGCCAGCGAAACCTGGACGCCTTGGAAGGATCGAGCGATCTGAATCATCGGATCGAAGTCAGGGAGCTCGCAGGCAGAGGAGACCTGGCGGGTGATATTCACCGATCGAGCACGCTCAATCTGTTCTTCAAGGGACAGCTTCACACCGTCAGCTTTCGGAATTTCGCCCTCATGGACGGGAAGGTGCGTGTGATTATCCATGACCGGCTCCACCAGCGGAGCTGGGACCTCTGGCCATGTGCGAGGGCGTCGTTTACCCACGTCAAACCCCCTTCGGAGAATAGACGGACAATCCGGAATCTGGAACCGGGAACAAAGCAGAACCATCGTCACCGATCTGGACGGGTTCACATCCGCCGATCACGCACTCCCAGATCTGACCGGCATGATGAGCACCCACATTCAGAGTCTTTGCGCTCTCACCAGAATCGGAAATAACAACAGCAACACCGTCACTAGCGTCATCCGTCTGCCCTTGCCTCGCCCAACCGACCACGTGAGAATCGTCGAACGCATCCCACTGGACACCGTACGCGTGCGTCTTACGCATCTTCATCAGGGTTTCTAGTCCTTCAACCGGAGCAATAGGATGCTCACCTTCAGCCCCGAATAGGTCGGCGTGGAATACACAGGGGTAGCCGGCCTCGCGAAGAAGGATCAGCGCATAGGCTGCGGGCTTGAACGAACTATCGACCGGCGACGCCAGCGATTGACCATCCTGAGTATCATGATTCTCCACAAAGGTGACTGCCATCGTGGGGTCCGCGTCCACCAGCGTGCCATTGAAGATTCCGCCCATGTCGAAGGTACCGTTGGCGCGCGACGCGTGGTGGAAGTTGAAGTGAAGCGGGACATCAAACAGGCTCAGTCGGCGATCATCACCGATGAACGCCCGCAGTTCACCAAGGTCAGCGCTCCAGTATTCGCCGACCGTGAAGAGTTCCTTGTCAGAAACATCACGCATGCGGTCGAGCCATGCCATCGTAAAGTCGCGTCCCATGTGTTTCAACGCATCCATGCGCAGGCCGTCAACCCCCGTTGTTTCGAGATACCAGGATCCCCATTCGACCAGGTGATCCATGACTTTGGGATCGGTCAAGTGAACGTCAGCGCCCATCAGGTAGTCAAAGTTACCGAACTCGTCATCGACGTTTTCGTTCCACTTTTTACCCTCGAACAGCCAGAGCCCCTTGCGCCCAGTCGCTTCATCCCAGTCGGTCCCGTGAAAACACGTCCAGTCCCATTCAAAATCCGAGTACGTGCCAGCACGACCTGGGAACGTGAATCGCGTCCAGACCTGGATCTGTTCAGGGTTGCCGACTTCAATGGTGCGATTCTGCTGATCAATCGGGGTTGCGGTCACCGTTTCTGACGCGTCTGCACCCATCTTGTGGTTGAGAACCGTGTCTGCAAGCACGTGGATCCCGTAATCATGCAAGGCCTGGATCGTCCCCACATATTCTTCGCGCGTCCCATACTTCGTGCGAACAGCTCCCTTCTGGTCAAACTCCCCCAGATCCCACAGGTCATACACGCCGTATCCGACGTCATCAATGCCCGCCTGCCCCTTATATGCCGGAGGCAACCACACGGCGCTGACTCCCAGGTCAGACAGGTGCTGCGCCTGATCAGCAATCGAATGCCAAAGCGAGCCGTCATTGGGCACGTACCACGAAAAACCCTGCAACAAAGTGCCGTTCATGTCAGTCGCCCTGTTTCACGATCGCGATTTCAACCGCCTTGGCAGCCTCTTCGCCCAGCAGATGGTTCACGAGGCTCAGACCAAGCTGGATAGCCGTCCCCATTCCGCGCGACGTGAACACGTTATCGTCCACGACAACCGAATCGGTCAGAGCGCGCGCCCCGCCCACTTCGAGATCCTTCATAAAGCCTGGGTTCGCCGTCGCGTTTCGCCCGTCGAGGAATCCAGCGTGAGCCAAGATCGAAGGAGCCGCGCAGATCGCAGCGACAGGCTTGCCGAAGGCGATGCGACGAGCAATCTCTGCCTGAATCTTCGTGTTTTCTTCAAGGTTCACGGTGCCCGGCATGCCTCCGGGCAGGAACAGCACGGTGTATTCAGACAGGTCCGCGTCATCAAGATGCAGGTCACACACCAATGTGATGCCGTGCGACGACGTGACGGACAGGGAACGGGTAGGCGACAGCAACGACGGCGCGCTAGCAAAAGGATTGGAACGAGGTTCTTCTACGGCCTGACTGTCTGATGCCGGAACGGCAATCAGGTCAGCGCGCACGCCCGCCCGATACAGGCAGTCGACGACCGCGAGCGCTTCGACTTCCTCTAGTCCGGGCGCGATGAGGACGCCGACGGACGCGTCGGTTGTGACAGTGGTCGGGGTTGGCATGAGGACCTCCTAATAGCTTTCTGCCTTCAAGTATCGCGCTGACCATGGACGAATTCACTGACAGTAAGCGTGAAACTACCTACTGCCCCGCGTCTACGCGCCACATGACTCGCTTCGCAGAGCCTCGACGGGATCTTCACGCACGGTTTACGCGATGGGACGATGCCGACGGCCACCATCGGGCCGACGGAGATAGCGATCAGGATCATCGCCGCACTCACGGGAAGTTGCGCATGATCGACAGGATCAACCGATGTTGAGCATGATTTCTTCTTGGTCCAGGCGCTCCATTGCCGTTTCGAGGGCGGCGGATGAGAACACGCCTTCATTACGTGCTTCGAGCAGAGCCTGACGCTGTTCGCGGATCGCTTCGAGGGCAAGGACTCGCATTTGTTCGATGGTGAGGGCACCTTGCTCGGGCGTCTTGTCCGGAATGGGGTTTACGGGCACCGGGTCACGCCCATCACTTTCACTAGTGGAGGCAGTTTCTGATGTCCCCTTTGCGACGCTCGCTTGGACGCTGGTTGCTCCGATCACCCCACCGAAAGGCATGGGTGTCTTAAGAGCGGAAGGATGCAGGGCCTCGGCCAGAGCAGTCTCTTTAAGCGAGGAATGCATGAGGTGAAGAAGGTGCTCGCGTTCTTCTTCATTCACTGTATCTGTAGCCATCTGAGGCTTCACCAAACGGATCACCCACGACAGAGTCAAGCCCTGCAATGCCAGCGAACCGCCGGCTACGACCAGTGCGATCAGCAGGAGGACGTTACGCATCGGGGTCGCGAAAGGCAGGGTCTGGGCGGCCGCAAGCGTGACGGCACCTCGCATGCCTGCCCACACCAGAATCGACCCTTCGCGCACGCCCAAGGGCTGGGCGTTGAAGTATTCCAAGTCGTTTCCGCGACGCCTCTGCTGGCGCCAGCCACGTTCAACCCTGCGGTGCCACCGTTCAACAGCCGCATTCCATTGCTCGGGGCTCATGTTTCGGGCTTCAAGAAGCTCAGGATCGACATCACTCGCGTGCGCCAGGCGCTCTTCATGCAGACGCAGACGTTCTTCGTCACGTTCCATTCGCGCGCGAGCATGCGATTGACTGTGGTTCAAGAACGCCAAGAGGGGCGCGAGGAAGAGGACGCGAACACCAACCGCGATGAGGCCAAGAAGCAGGGCGAGGAGCAGGGCATATCCAACGCCGATCTGGCCTTCCTCAACTTTCTCGAAGATGCCGAAAGCTTGGATCCCCATAATCAGGAAGACGAAGCCTTCCAAGACCAATTCCACCGTGTGCCAGTTCTGCTGGGAAAACCGCCTGTTCAGAGCAGGCATGCGCACGTTGCGATTGTAGGAAACGATCAAACCTGCAACGACGGCCGCGACCAAGCCTGAACCACCCAAGTGTTCAGCGGGGATCGAGGCAATGAACGGCATCGCAAACGAAAAAACGGTGTCTGCTGCGGGCTGTTTAATCTTTGAACGCATGCGGCTACCAACTTCGCCTACCACCCAGCCAACAGCAACGGCGGTCAGTAGCGCGATAACAAAATCGCTCAGCAGGTGCGCGGGGTTGAGGGCATCGGCGTCACCCAGAAGTGCAGCCGACGTTGCCGACGACACCAGGACAAGGGCCGTCGCGTCATTAAACAGGCCCTCGCCCTCCAAGATGGTGATGATGCGTGGAGCGACACCCTGTTTCTTCACAATCGATACGGCAACCGCGTCAGTCGGCGAGAGCACCGCGCCCAGCGTGATTGCCCACGGGAGCGAAATAGCCGGGACCAGCCAGTTCAAGACACAACCGACGACCAGAGCGCTGATGATCACCAAGCCGATCGCAAGGGCTGCGACCATTCTCAGTTCGCGCCGAAAATCCATGATTGGCATCGACACTCCGGCCGCGAACAGGAGCGGGGGCAAGATGACTTCGAGGATCAGATCGGGTTCCAACTCGATCGGATCAACCCATGGTAGAAAGCCGATTGCGATGCCCAGTGCAAGCAGAATCAGCGGTGAGGCCACGCCGATTTTCTGCGACACCTGCGCAGCAAAAGCGATAGCGATCAACGCGACAACGGCAATCAGCAGGGTGTTCATACCCGCATTTTATTGAAGGGGTCGCGGGTTTTCTCGCCAGTCTCAGCGCCGGTGGTTCTGAGCGCAGGCACTTTTCAGAGCATATGACTGCGAGTGCAGATGATCGTTAGTACGAGGATTATCAGCGCACACGGGCATCAGCGCGATATTTATCAGCGCAGACGCTCACGACCTGCGAAGAACCTATCCCCCAAAGCAAGTAACGCCGGCAGGACAAAGATAATCAGCGCGGACGCACACAATGCGCCGATCGAAATGGTGCGACAGATCTGCGCGATCGTCGGGTTCTCAAATAGGAAGCCAAGAATGCCGGTCACGAGGATCATGATTGACCCGGACGTTGCGATCGTGTGCATCGAATTGTCGTATGCGCGAGCCAGTGCATGCCGGATATCAAGTTCTTTCCGACCCTCGCGATACTGGCTTGTCAGCAGGATGCCGTAGTCGATCGTCGCACCCATCAAAATGCACTGCACCATCAGCTGGGCCAAATAGTAATTGTCGTATCCCTGCAGTTCGATCGTGGCGATCGTCAGGAAAACGCCGCACTGAACCAGCAGAACCAGTAGCAACGGAACCGACAGCGACAGGAAGGTCAGCGCGACGACAAGGAAGATTGAGCCGGCAGTTAGCCACTGGATCAGACTCATTTCCGAATCGAAAGACGACTTGAGCTCGTGCACCAACACCGAGTTGCCGACCAGGTAGCAGTTCCCGCCCAGATCCTCCGCGCACGCCGATTCCAGTTGGCCGATCAACGCTTCGGTCGCATCGGATTCTTCAGGCAGGGTCGTAGTGATGACCATCCGTGACCAGGTGTCCCCGACCAGTTGAATTCTGGCCTGTCGGATCTGGTGTGATGCGTCGGTGATTGCCGTGCGCATCTTGTCGTCGATGAACGAAGAAAAGCACGCATCATCCAAAATCTGCGTATTCAGCGTGTCCACCAATTGCGCGATCGATAGTGTCTGACCAGCGGTTTCACCCCGATCTGTTGCCGTTTGCGCGCCGTGAATCAGGTAGGCAAGCGCGACGTGATTCGTATCGAGCGAGCGACTTGAAGCGGTCAGCGCCGAAAGCTGTCCCAGCAGGCTTGTCATCTCAGTTGGGTTCAGCTGACTGTCATCAACGACAGCGCGCATGACCTGACGCAGGGCACTCAGCTGGCTCACCTGGCTTTCACTGAAATTCCCGGACGTTTGAGGGTCGTACGCCATCGTGTCGAGGATGAAGCTCACGGCGTCATAGGCGCTCATATTCCACGAACTCGTATCGCCGTACATCGAGGTGCGGAGCAGGGAAAGCTGACGAACTTGGTTGGCGTCCATGCCAAGGAAACTCGCCAATTGCCTGGGCGTAAAGTAGGTGCCCGCAACCGAAGCATCGATGATCGAATGCAAGGTGGAGACCTCGGCTTGCTGTTGTTCTGACAGAGACGAGTCATTCGCCAAGTCAGAGGCAATCGTCTGCGGAGTGTAGAGCCAGTCGGTCGCATGGGCGGGCGAGTCCGCAATCGCAATGATCACCTGAAGCTGAGCCGAGTTCATCGACACGATGGACGCGAACGTTGACAGTGGGATCTGCTGACCGGACACGGCAAGGGAAGCGATCTGATACATCTGCTCGATGCCCGCTTTTTGGTCGTCGGTCAGAGAGCCCGCCAGCGGAGATGCTTCTCCCGCCTGGACCTGCGTGTTCAGGAAATCGATCATCTCCCACGGGCTGGCCGTAGTCGCGGTTGCAGGGTCGTGCCCCGAAAGCGTGGCGCGCATCGCAAGGATCTGCCCCACTTGTTCGGGCTCCATTGACAGGAACTGAGCCAGCCCCTGCACATCCATCGGTGTAGCGAGCGTTGTGGTATCAGTCAATGCCATCAGGCTTGCCAGCTGCGCTGACCTCTCCCCCATTTGGGCACTGACCTGCGGTTCGTTTGTTGCAACCGCGTTGAGCGCTTCAACATAAGCCCTCAGTGTTCGCGAATCGTTCGCGTACTCCCCCGTTTCAGCTTTCTTCTTCGCGTAGAGCAGGCGCACCTGCGACGAATCAACCCCCAGCAGATTCGCCATCTGTTTGAAAGAAATCGGAGTGGTCATCGCCTGAGCATCGGTGAAACGTTGCAGGTTTTCCGCTTGAGCCCGCGCATCACCACTGACCATGGGCGCGTATTGAGTGTTCGGCACGTCGTTGACGATGAAGTCAGCGAACTGGCCAAGCGTCATCGAATCGGCCGAAATATTTGGGTTCGAGATCGCGTGATACAGGTAGATTCCGCGCGCCTCGGATTCGCTCATCCCCAGGAAGTTCGCCAAATCTGCGGGGCCTCGCACCCCCAGCAGAGCATCACGGTCAAGATAGGGCTCCAGCTGCACCAGCGAATTCAACGTGTCTTCATCCGTGCGTGACACGATCAGCCGATTATTGCGAATGAAAGAAATGAACGCCGGCAGACTCATACGCTCAGTTGCCTGGCCGTCATGCGCTAAGAAGTAGACTAAAGACAGCATGTCCGAGTCGAAACTCAGGTCCTCACTCCCCATTTCGCTCAGGGCAACAGACATATCGTCGACAAAACGCTGGCGTCCGATCGTCGTCGGTTGAGACATGACAGAGCGAACCCCATCAGTATCGGAAATACGCTCAGCTAGCTGGCCCGCAATCGCATCATCGCCATTGCGATACAGAAGAACAATCGAGTTTTCCTTCTCGAAAACATCCGCAATCGGATCCGCCTTCGCCAGCGTGTACGCAACCGGCGCGCCTCCAGCCATCACGCCACCGCCAGCGAATAAAGCAATGAAGGCGACGAGGATCGGAATACGAGCTTTATATTCGAACCGTGCAAGAGGATGAAAGTTTGCCCGAAGATAAGGCTTCGCGGTCTTCTCAATCGCCCTATCGCACCACAGGATCAGCGTCGGCAGAATCGTAAACACGCTCACCATCGACAAGAACACACCCTTGGCCAAAGCAATACCCAAATCCATGCCGATCAGCAAAGACATGAAACAGAGCATCAGTAGGCCAACAACCGTGGTCATCGACGAAGAAACGATCGACGAAAAAGCCCCCCGCATTGCGCGCACCATCGCCTCTGGGCGCGACCCATCAGGCGTCTTCTCCTGGCGGTAGCGATTCATCAGGATGATCGAATAATCCATGGACAAGACCAGCTGAAGGATCGCTCCGATCGTGAAAGTCACATCTGCGATCGACCCACGAATCAGGTTCGTCCCCAAATTCAGGACAACGGCCATACCTATCGTGACCAAGAACAGAATCGGCTCAAGCCAGGACGCGCACATCGCAAACAGGATCAGTGCAAGCAAACCAACAGCAACCATCACGATCCACAATGGAAGCTCTGAGGTCGGTGACGGGTTATCCGACTCAATCAACGCACCCTTGATCGCGAAGTGATCGGTGAGTGCCTGCTGGATCGCCGCGTCTTCTGCCGACCCATAAGCATGCTTGGACTCAACAATGAACAGAGTGTGATCACCCTGGTGATAAATCCCGTCTGAATCCTCAGTCCGAGCCTCGTACCCCACCGAATCAACATTCGGGATCGCCTGAAGCTTCGCCAAAGTCGACTCTTCTTCGGAAGCTGTCAGGCCGGTGAACATGACGCGCGTCGACGACGTGTCCATGGAGCCGGGGAACTCAGCCTCCATGATGTCGGTGCCGGCACGCATCTGGGAGGTCGCGGGCAGGAACTCCACCATGTCATTGATAACGCCAACCCTGGGAGTCAAGACAGCGCACGCACCGGTCGCCACCACCATGATGACAAAGATCAGATGGCGGAACCTCACCAAGAAATTGGCACTTGCGGTCAGCACTGACGACTCCGTTTGCTCCATTACATGCGGATTTTTACACGGTACCTGGTGGCGTGTGCGACACGCTAGCGAATCCGGGCAGGTGAGGGCTCGGTTGACGGGCTGAGCCTACGCCCGATGCTACACCTCACCTCAGAACAACCGCGGCGCGATGCTGTGGCCACCTGAATCCACTTCCACAATCACCACACACCCACTCAACCTGCGAGAACCTCCCACCCATCACACAAACCAACCTCCCCGAACAGTACAGTGAGTGGCGGCCTCCGCCTCCAACACGCATGTGGCGGCTTTCTCGACCTTTGGCGGGTCACAATGCTCTGTTCTGCACCGCCAAACACTCACAAATCTAGCAATGCTCCGCGCATGACGAAGCGGGTCGCCCCGAGGGGCGACCCGCTCACGCCGTTTTCTGCGACTACTCGCTCAGCTCCTGCGCTTGGCACGCGTCGAAACAACGGCTCCAGTCGTGGCAAAGAGCGCGGCGAGAGTCATAAGACCCGCCACATCGGCGCCGGTCTTGGCAAGGCCACCTTTAGCCTCCTTGGCCTTGGCCGTTGCGGCCTCGATGAGGAGAGGCACCTTGACGCTGACCCCGGTCGCCGCATCGGTGAGAATGATCTCATGGGATCCGATCGGCGTCGTCGCGGGAATCGTGTACGAGAAGCGCACGACTCCGCGCTCGTCCGCGACTGCGGTACCAATCGTGATCGGATCGGAGTGGAGAACCGCGCTGATCTCGTGACCGGCAGTGAAGCCCGTTCCGACGATCTCGATGCTCTCGCCGATCTTTGCGGTGCTCTTCTCGAGGGTAACGGTTGGGGCGGGGTTCGGGTTCACTCCAGGCCCTGGGTTCGGGTTCGGGGCGGGCTCTGCGGCCTTCAGCTTGAGCTCGACGATCCCGGACTCGACGGTTCCGGTGGAGTTCGTCGCGAGCAGGCGGATCTGGGCACCGTCGGTGCCGGGAGTGACCGCGATCGACGTGTCCCGGCCAGTGTCGCCGTCGAGCTCAACCCACTGGTTCAAGCCCTTCTCCTTGATCTGCCACTGAAGATCCGGGGCGGGATCGCCCGTCACATCGGCCGTAAGGTCGAGGATCGTCCCCTCGGGTGCGGTGATGGTGCGGAACTGATCGTCTCCCGCTATCTCGACCTTATCCATGTCGTCCGACTCGATCGAAATTGGCGAGATGTGCGGTGCTTCTCCGTTAACGATCTTTTCACCGAAGACCTCGACCTCTGCGAGCGCAAGCTGGGTGTAGGGACCCGGCAGGATAACGCGCACATAACGCGCCTGGAAGCCGCCGAAATCGACGCTCGACGGGAAGCCACCGACGCCGTCGACCTTGAGCGCCTTCACGCCATCGGCAAGCGGGCGGTTCGGATCAAACTTGGACAGTAGTTCCTCGTCGCGGGAGGCGACGACCCAGAAGTCCTTCAGGCTCTCATAGCAGGCCCCCTTTTGGCAGGGGTTGCGGTCCGAGCGATTCCAGACGTTGACGTTCGAGAGCGCGAACTCTTCGCCGAGGTCAACCTGCCACCACGGGTTGGTCGCATAGTTAGTGTGCGAGACGGAACCATTGTCGAAGACTCCATCGGTTATACCGTCATTGGCGCGCGAGGCGGGGGCGTACCAACCGGTCGAAACCTGCGTCGCTGTCTTGCCGAGCGCAAGGTTCTCTGGAGCCGCGAGGGTCGGGGATACTGCGCCCGTGAGCGCGAGTGCGGCAACCATCGCCCCACCCAAAATAGTTCTCGTGAAGTTCACCTTCTTACCTTTCGAAATGCTTCTCGCCAATGAACTCTGTCGTCGGCCGATCCTTATTGAGGCGCTCCCACGATAGTGGTTATCGATCGATTATTACATCGTTTGAAAGAAGAATCACATGTTACTCACACTTACCCCTAGGTGCACTGTTCGAGCTGGTTGGTTCATTGTGTGATGGGTGGTTTGTTGTCGCAGGCCTAAGTGGGGCCTGCGATGATTGCGGAAGCATATCCAGCCGACTCAGGCATCGCGTCGACGTTGTCCACAGATGTAGCGGTGGGCGCAGGCCCACCCCCTCGACGGCACCAATTACTCTTCTCGCATCCTTACACGCGGCGAGCGTGATCCGGACCTCACACTCGAGGTTGCGCGGTTCGCAGACAACCCCGTACGATAATGCGAGTCATTCTCATTATCGCTAGAAGGTTCATCATGCGCGCCACCCACCGCGGGATTCATCCCCTCCTCGCCCTGTTCACCGCGCTCCTCACCCTCGCGCTCTTTGCTACGCCGACGATCGCTGCGCCAGACCCGCAGAGCGGAGAATCAACGACAAAAGCGCTCCTCACCCACGGGCACACCGACGTCTTCACCCTCGTCCCCAACGGGCCGACGATCTCCCTCGTCGCCAAGGAGGACGTCACCACCCCGGGCGCACCGACCTACCACAACCCCGCAAAGCTCGTCCTCGGTGTCACCGACGCCACGAAAACGAGCGCGACCAAAAAGATCGAAGGCGTTGGAACCGCCGGCTACGCACTCCCCCAGTCCGAGAATCCCGCTCTCCTGTGGCCCGGTTGGGACTCGAACGCCATCGCCCCTCTGCGCCCAACCGCGATCCGCCTCGTCATCGACGAGGTCTCTGGGCCTGGTCGCATCTTCCTCTGGCGCTCGGCCGCATTCGGCGCGACCTCCCCGATCTTCGAGCAGGGCTCCCTCGAGGCCGCTCCCGGGCGCTCGATCCTCCAGAACGCGCCCGCCCACGAGCACGCGAACTGGCTCTTCACAGACGCGGGCACCTACTCCCTCACTCTCCACGGCGAGGTCGATACCCCCAACGGGCGCCTCGTCTCCGACCGAGCCTCCTACACCTTCGCCGTGGGCGCCACCGCGATCGCGCAGGCCACCCCCCGAGCGTCGGCTCCCGTCGAGCCGTCGACGCCCGGCACCGGATCGACCCCGACCCCCGCGCCAGCGCCAGCGCCAGCGCCTCAGTCCACCGCCCCCCAAGCGCCCGTACAGCCAGCCGCCGAGCAGTGCCTCCCCACCCCCGTCACCTCGAACGGGAGCGGCACTGCAGTCGGCGGATCCCACACGATACGAGCGAACACCCACGTCCACCCGAACTGGGTTTTCACCGCCCCCGGCCTCTACAAAGTCTCGATCACCCAGACCACGACCCTGAAGTCCGGTGCCCGTGTCTCGACCTCCGGCATCCTCTCCTTCAACGTCGGCGGTGCCGGAAACGCCGACTCCGGCCACTTCGACATCGGGACGAGTGCCAGCCCCTCGTCGATCTCCATGCTCGTCAAAGACGACCGCTCGCAGCCCGCGCGCTGGGTCGCTCCCTCCTCCCTCGTTTTCGGGCTTGGCTCCGCAGCCGAGACGACTGCACCCGCCGGTATCGAGTTCATCGCGAAGCAAGGTCAGAGGATCTGGATGATCTCCTCAAGCCAGGTCCCCTCCGTCCCGTGGCTCGGCGCAAACACGATGCACCCCAGCCTCCTCGCCCGCACGACCGGCGATGTCACCTGGACGCTCAACGGTGTCTCCGGCCCCGGTTCACTCGCCGTCTTCGAGTCCGGCAACTTCGGTTCGCTCGTCGGCGCCCGCTGGTTCGGCGGCAGCAGCTCAGGCTCGACGACCGTCTACGTCGGCCGCACCGCCGACGGGCACCCCTGCGAACTCGACCAGGCGACGATCGATCGTCTGCGCGCCGAGGGTAAGATCGTCGACGGCTCAGCCCTTCCCGGCGGTCTCGCATCGACCGGCGCACGCTCCGCCACCCCGGTCGTCCTCGCCTCGCTCCTCGCCCTCGCTGGGCTCGCCGCACGACGGTGGGCAAGAAGGTGAGGCGCACCCGAGCGCGTCGCGCTGGGGGTGCCCTCGTGCTCTCCCTCCTCATCGGCGCTCCTTCGCTGCTCCTCGGCGCATGTGCCCCCGTCCTCGCGGACGACGGAGTCTCTGCCGAGGAGCCTCCCGGCGCACGATCAGAGTCCGCTGCACCTGGCAGTGCTGATGTGGCCGATGACGGGTCGCAGCCTCGGATCGTTGCGACGACGCCGATCATCGCCGACCTCGTGCGCGCGGTCGCCCCGCGAGCGCGCATCGCGACGCTCGTCCCCGCAAGCGTTGATCCGCACTCCTTCGAGCCCTCGATGGCGGCCCTCCGCGACATCGCGCACGCCGACATCGCTTTCTCCAACGGACTGCTCCTCGAGCAGAGCGCACTCACCTCCTCCATCGACGCGAACCTCCCAAAGGGCGCCCAGCACGTCGCCCTCGGCGAAGAGTCCGTCCCCTTCGGCGCACGTCCGATTCCCCTCGTCGAGGACCTCTCTCTCGCGACGATCTGGCTCGGGCTGCGCGTCGACGGACGCGCCTCAACCGACTCAACCGTCTCCTTCGAAGCAGTCTCGGCGACCGGCCCCGGCGACCTCGCCGCCTTCACGACCGGCACCTTCGGCGAACCGCGCCCGTGGATCGCCTCGAAGGATGGGATCAACTCGAACGACCGCGTCGAACTCCCGACCAACGCTCACACCCACATGTCGTGGGGTTTCACCGAGCCCGGCGTCTACTCGCTCTCTCTGCGGGCGACGCTCCACTCGCCGACGGGCGACACTCCGCTCGGTGAGAAGACCCTCGTCTTCGCCGTCGGCGTCGACCCGCACTCCACCGGGCGGAGCGTCCTCGACTCCGGGCACGCCGATCTCACAGCGAAGCTTGAGGGCTCGATGACCCTGCGCGCAGACGCCCCCGCAGGCGACCTCGACCCCGACCGGATCGTCATCGCCGTCCCGGACACGACGACGACCACGATCCCCGACAATCGGTGGCGCTTCCTCGCCGAACCAGGCACCTCCGCCCGCATCCTCGCCCAGGCCGTTATCGGAACCCACGTCCACGGTGAGATCGACCCGCACATGTGGCACGATGCGAAGAACGCCATCGCCTACACTGACCTCATCGCTGACCGCCTCGCCGCCCTCGATCCCTCGCGCGCGGCCGAGTATCGGGCGAACGCTGTCGCCCGCGACGCCGAACTTGAGGCCCTCAACCGGTGGATCCGCGAAGTCGTCGCCACTATCCCTGAGAAGAGCCGTACCCTCGTGACCGCGCACGACTCCTTCGGCTACTACGCGAAGGCCTACGGGCTGCGGATCGGCGGGTTTGTCGCGCCGAACCCGTCCCTCGAGCCCTCGGCCCTCCAACTCGCTAACCTCACGCGTGTCCTCGAGCAGACGCCAGCCGCCGGAGTCTTCCTCGAACCGATCTCCCGCTCCCACCTCGGCGAGCTCGTCGCACTCGCGCACACGACCGGTAAGTCCGTCTGCTCGCTCCACTCCGACACGCTCACCGACGAGGTCCCCACTTACCTCGACCTCATGGTGTTCAACACGCGCTCGATCAAGTCCTGCCTCGACCCCGCCTCGCTACCCGCCTGGCCCTTCGAGTCGGAGGCATCCATCCCGAATCCCACCCGAGGAGACCAGTGAAACTCACGCACGCACTCGCGCTCGCCACCGCGGCTCTCATCGCCCTGGCCCCCGCCTCAGTCGCCACAGACACGACGACGCAGGACCCCGCCCTCACCCAGGTTGTCGACTCGAACGAGACCGTCGCCCCCGAAGGCACGCCTGTCGAGATCTCCGCCGGGCACGTCGACCTCGGACCGAAGTTCCTCGACGGCGCGTGGACCTTCCTCGCCCGCGACGACTCCGCTCAGACGCCGACCTGGCGCCACCTTGACGACGTCGTCCTACGAGTCTCCGACGCCGCGAAACTCGAACTCCCCGCCGACGACCAGTACTCCTTTATCTCGGCGAACGGCCCGGTCTGGGCCGTCCCCCAGTCTGAGATCGCCAACGTCGTGTGGCTCGGCTGGAACACCCAGGACCCCGAGGTCGTCGGCAGACTCGCCCAGGGCGCGACCCTCGTCTTCGAGGGACACGAGGGCGAGGGGGACTTCCACGCCTTCGTCCAGGCCGGAAACTTCTCCGGCCCCCAGCAGCTGTGGAACTCGACGAAGCCGAACTCGCAGCCGATCCACGTTGACGCAAACACGCACACCCACGCGAACTGGGTTTTCACGCAACCGGGGATCCACCTTATCCGCCTCAGCATCCAGGCCCAGCTCACCGACGGCACCACTGTCGAGGACACTCGCGTCCTCCGCTTTGCCGTCGGGGACGCCGCCGACGCGCAGAAGGCACTCGAAGCCCAGTGGAGCGTCTCGAACGCCCCTGAGTCGCCCGCTCCCGTTGACTCGCCGTCGGCCGTCGACCGCTCGACCGTTCTCCCGCTGTGGATCGCCGCGGGGCTCGGCGCCACGACCCTCGTCCTTGTCGCTCTCGTCCTCGTCGCCCGTCGCCGCAGCCACGAGCGCGAGCGGGTCGCTGAGAGGATCGTCGAGGATGGGACTTCCGGCTCCGTCGAGCCGAAGCCGGAAGCATCCGATGATGCCGACGACCGGGGGTCTCAGCGATGAGTCGCGCACTGGAGGTGTCCAGCCTGCGCGTCGACCTTGGCGGGCGGACGATCCTTGAGGATGTGTCCCTTCGAGTCGACGAGGGCGAGCTTGTCGGCCTCATCGGGCCGAACGGGGCTGGCAAGACGACGCTCATGCGCGCGATCATGGGACTCATCCCCTACCGCGGGAGCATCGAGGCGAGCGGCTCGGTCATCGGCTACGTCCCGCAGCGCCAGGATCTCGACTGGAACTATCCGATGAGCGCCGCCCAGCTCGTCGCGACCGCCTTCACCGGTCAGCGTCGCGCGCCTCGAGGTGCGACGCGCCTTGAGGCCGTCTACCGGGCTCTCGACGCAGTCGGAATGTACGCGTTCCGCAACCGGACGATCAACGAGACCTCGGGCGGTCAGAAGCAGAGGATCCTCGTCGCCCGGGCGCTCGTTACCTCGCCGCGTCTGCTCCTCCTCGATGAGCCCTTCACCGGGCTTGATCACCCGAATCAGGACGCGCTATCTCGCCTCTTCGTTGACCTCGCCCGTTCAGGAGTCGGAATCCTCATGTCAACGCACGACCTCGGGCAGGCCGTCGATATCTGCCACCGACTCGTCATGCTCAACGGGACTGTGAGGGCCGAGGGCGAGCCCTCCACCCTCTGCTCGCCGGAGCCGTGGATGGAGACTTTCCACGTCTCTAAGGACTCCGCACTCCTCCGCTCCCTCGGGATGGTGCGCCGATGAGCCTCCTCGACTTCCTCTCCGACCTCGCAAACCCCTCGCTCGCTTTCCTCCCGAGGGCGCTCCTCATCGCTGTCCTCTCCTCACTCGTCTGTGGCCTCGTCGGTGCGCACGTCGTCCTGCGCGGACTCTCCTTCGTCGGCGATGCGCTCTCACACGCTGTATTCCCCGGAATCGCGATCGCCTTCGCGCTCCAGGGGTCGATCCTCCTGGGAGGAGCCGCAGCCGGGATCCTCGTCGCGATCCTCATCTCCGTCTTCTCCCAGAACCGCCGGGTCGGCGAAGACTCCGTCATCGGCGTCTTCTTCGCCGCCGCTTTCGCCCTTGGCCTCGTCGTCGTCGCACGAACGCCTGGCTACACGGGATCCCTTGAGTCGCTCCTCTTCGGGTCGCTCACCGGCGTGACGAACACCGATGTCCTCATCTCCCTCGGGGCGTGCGCCGCAATCGGCATCGCCCTCGCGCTCTTCCACGACCGGATCGTTCTCGTAAGTGTCGACCGCGATTTCGCGATCTCGGCGGGCCTGCACGTTGGGCGCATCGATTTGCTTCTCCACCTCGCCATCGCTACTGCCGTCGTCGTCTCCATCCAGACGATTGGGAACGTCCTCGTCCTCTCGCTTCTCATCGCTCCCGCGGCGACCGCGCGACTCCTCACCGACCGCGTCATCCCCATGATGCTCATCGGCCCGGTCATCGGTGCCGTCTCTGCCTTCCTCGGCATCTGGGCCTCCTGGTCGCTCAACATCCCCTCGGGCGCGGCGATCGTCCTCGTCGCGACCCTCTTCTTCGTCCTCGCTCAGCTCCTCTCGCCCGGGCGCGGACTCCTCCTTCGCGCCCGACCGGTGGCGCAGACCACAGAAAGGACACTCGCATGAGGCCCCTGCCGTTCACCGGCCTCCTCACCGCGGCCGCCCTGCTCGCCGCGCCGATACTCACCGCACCCGTGGCGCACGCAGTCCCGTCAGAAACGACCTCTCCCACGGAGTACGCCTCCGGCTCGACCAACGCTGAGGCCGCACCCTCGTCCCCCGGAGCGCCCGACGATCCCGAGCACCTGCCCGGAGAGGCTGGCTACGGGGACCTCGTGCCCGCCGACCTCACGGTTCCTGCGGGCTCGCCCGGCGCCGACCCGGAGGCGACCCCTGGGCCCGACGGCCGCGTTCCCCACGTGTGCGCTGGCCGCAAGCTCCTCCACCACGCGCATGTTGACGCCGCCTACGTCACCCGTGTCGACGACACCTTCACCGTTACTGTTGTCGATGGGCGCAAAGTCGTCAAGGACCCAAACTCCGTCTGCGTCCGACTCGCCCCCGACGCGCGTACCTCCGACTCCCAGGAAGTCTCACGCATGGTCGTCCCCTCGGGTGGCCTCTTCAACTTCATTGGCAAGCCCGGCGACATTGTCTGGCGTGCCCCCCAGGAGCAGATCGACAACTGGCGTCCCGTCTGGGCTGGCATCGGCGCCTTCGACACGGCGCACGAGGTCGCCCAGCCCGAGGGGATCCTTCTTGACGAGGTGAAGCTCTCGATCGCGAATTCCTCCGGGCCCGGAGCCGTCGAGGTGTGGCGCACCGTCGGCACGAACTCCCTGAGTCGAGGGCTCTCTTCCGACCCCTCGCTCGCGCCGCTCTCCCTCCAGGCTGGCTCCCACGGCCACTGGAACTGGACCTTCTCGAAAGCGGGCGTCTACCGGCTGGACATGGTTGCCTCCTACACGTCCACCTTGACCCAGAGAGCCGTTAATTCCTTGCCCTCGACCATCACGTGGCTCGTCGGCTCCGATGACGAGGTCGGTCTGCCCGAAGGCACCACAACCTCCCTCACTCCGATCGGAACGACTACCGAGCAGGTGAAGGAGAAGATGATCGCTTCCGGCGAACTCTCCACCGAGGAGACGCCCGCCGAGCCCGAGCCTCCCTTCACCCAGGCCGAGGCCCGCAAGCAGATCGAAGCGCTCTTCGGCTCTACTGCGAAGGCTCCATCCTCACCCTCCTCCCCCTCCCACTACGTCTACAAGGGGACCTTCAAAGATGATGTGCGGGCTGGCGTGCCGATCAAGCGGGTGACCCTCGAGGTGAACGCGAACGACAAGTCGATCCCCGGGGAACCGATCCTCGAAATCCCCGACTCACTCAAACAGACGACCGCCGACAGCGACCGCTGGGTCCTGCCTACCTCCGGTGAGCACGGATCGCTCGGATTCGACTTCACCCAAATGCCCGCCGATCTGCGCTCCGGGCCAGCCGTTTACTCCGTCGACACCTTCGACGGCCCCAAGGGCGGCCGCTACATCGCGGGGACCGTCACCGACGGGGCGATGAACGTCACCCTCGATACGACGCGCGACCCCAACCGCGGCTTCACCGTCGATGCAGCCGCAGTTCCCCTCGCCCACGTCTTCACGAAGCCAGGCGTCTACACCGTCGGTTTCAACATCGAGACGCGCGACAAGGACGGGAACTTCTCCTACAAGTCCCGCTCCGCTCACTTCGTCGTCGGCGACGCCGCGATCTCGGCGCTGCGCGCGATCACCGCGGAGAACAACGGCGAGGCGCCCTCACCCTCTCCAAACCCTGCGAATCCGGATGCCGATGCGCCACCGAGCGGTGGCGTTCAGCCCGGCAATCCCTCGATACCTGATCCTGCCAACCCGTCCACCCCTTCCCATCCCGGCGATTCGGCGATCCACATCATCACCGAAGGTCACATGGATCAGGCGATGTCCCTGAGGGACGGGAAGGCGGAGGTCTTCGTCGACGACACCGCCGACCCGCGCCATCCCGTCCACCGCGCCTCCGGAACCTTCGCCTACGCCGTCCCCGACTCGACGCACGCGAAGATCCCCGCCGGCGCGAAGGGCTACAGTGAACTCGCCGCTGCGGCGCCCGAAGGTGTGTGGAGTCTGCCCGAGACCCAGCTCGAGGGCATCCCCTGGGTCGGCTTCTCAACCCAGCGGGTCGACTACTCGCAGCTCTCAAGCAAGGGCGTCGAGGTCGCGATGAGGAACTTCACCGGCCCTGGTCGCCTCGTCACCGGCGTCTCCTCCCTCTTCGAGGGATTCACGCCCCGACTCGACTCGACGAAGCCCGACATGGTCCTCCACTACCTCTTTGGATCACACGACCACCAGGCCTTCTACTTCACGAAGCCCGGGCGCTACTCGACCGACTTTGTCTACACCGCGCACCTCGCTGACGGCTCCACCATCGAGAAGACGCTCCATGCGATCTTCCTCGTCGGCGACGACACCATCAAGAGGGGCGCTGAGCCGAACCCCTCGCCTGAGCCGAATCCCTCGCCCGCACCGAACCCGGAGCCCGGCGACACCCTTCCCATCGACGAACTCGTCGCGAAGCTCAACGCCGAGTCCCACAGGAACTGGACGAACCCGAACAACGGTGCGCAGCGGCCCGTCCAGCCCACGCCCGCTCCGGGCACCTCCCCGTCAACCGGATCACCGTCCACGGGCTCCCCCTCAGCAAGTGCGAGCGCCCCGGCCTCGCCGATCGAGAACCCGACCGCGGCCGCCGCGCGCCTCGCCGAGGGTGCCGGGCAGACCGGAACCCCGGTAACCGGTGGGTCGACCGTGTCCGGCTCACTACTGTCGTCGAACTCGGCGGCCGACGCGGAGTCAACGAGCTCCGACTCCGACGCATCGGACGCTTCCAGCGCCGACGAATCCCAGTCGAGCGGCGTCGCGGGTCTGGACTTCGCGGACTCCTCACAGTCAGGAGCGTCCACGACGCGGGCACTCACCAAGCCCGCTACCCCAGTGAGCGCCCTGCTCAATCCTGAGCGCGGTTCCGCCTCGTACGGGAGCGGCTCGAACTGGTGGCAGTGGATCCTCGTAGGGATCGGCGGTAGCGGACTCGTCGGGGCGTGCGCCTGGGCGCTTCTCCTGCGCAAGCGCGTAAACGGCCGCGCACGTAGAGTTCGCTGACACGTCTCCCGGATCAACTACCCAGCCCGTGACTGAGTGAAATGTGAGCGCCGAGCGGCGGCCCGGACCTTCCCGGTTCGAGCCGCCGCTTCGTCGTCTACTTCTTCGTTTGCGCCTCCGCCTACTTCTTCATCCGAACGAGCCGCTGGCGAACTTGGCGCTGGCGCTAACTTCGACTTTGAGTCTGACTTTGGCACTGGCGCTGACTTTGGCGCTGGCAAAGCCTCCACCAAAGCTTCAGCAGCCCCGCGGGTTATGCCCGCTACGCTTTCCTCCTGGTCCTGCTGATCACCAGCGCAATGCCAGCTACAGTAAACAAGGCTGCCGCATAGAGATAAACCAGCACATTAGCTCCGGTTACTGGTACGGAGGGCACCACTTTTTCTGCAAATACCGGGGTGATCTCCGTGTCCTCACTGAACTTATGCCGTTTCGTGAAGTCATAAACTCCCAGTTTAGCTTGCCCCTCATTTTGGGCAGCTTTATCAGCTGACCAATGCTTCAACCCGGTTGCGGCCTTATCTTTATCGCTGACTGCAATCTCGGGAATCTCTACCCAAGCCTTGGGGTTAACCCAATAGCTCTGAGGAGGCAGCTTGTCCAGTCGACTGGAGGGCTCCACCGTCACCTTTACATAGGTTTTTCCATCCAAGAGTTTCGCCAAATCGCCATGAGGATCGGTTGCCTGCTTCAAGAAGTCTGGCATGGGTCCCGTAGGGGGCGCATCGTACCGGTTCTTATAAACCCTTATGGGCAACTCGATCTCTTCAATCTTTTCTCGGCCCGCAAACTTAACTTTCGCTTTGAGTTTCACGGTACGAACAAGTTCGTTTGAATCCGGTTCTTCTTTTACCAGCGTGTAAAGATCATTCTGGGTGGCTACGGAGGTACCGTTTTCATCTACGAACTCTACCGTCGCGTCATCAGGCAGTTTCGTTATCTTGGTTTTGTCTTTACTCTGCAGCTGAATAGCTGCCTTCAGCTCATCCAGAGTGGGCACAAAATTATTGATCCAGGTGTCATCGGATGCCTTAAAGGACTCGGTAGTCGCCACCCCTTTAGTCATCAGATCTGACCAATCAAACTGTGCGGTAAAGGTATGGTTTTCTTTTATCTCCGTGCCCGGCGATAAAAGTGGTTCCTTATCCCACTCTTTAAAGCTCTTGCCTTCTTCCGGCGTGACATAGTGCTTGTTCTCGTCCGGCTTTTTTCCATTCTCCAATTCTTGGGGAACTGGAAGCAGATCAGACTTAAGCCCCTTCAGTACATCGTAATTAATTTCTTTGATGGGGTTCCCATCTGTGCCGGCACCGAAGGAGCCGCCCTCACTGGCCTTAAAGGTTACCCGGACGTACCCGTCTGGAGGAGTAGGACTATTTGAGGGCACCTCAATAACCCTGACATCCTGATAGTAGAAGGTAATCTCATCGGAACCGGTACCGTTGATTCCTTTGAATTCATTAGTCTTTTCATCTACATCGTAGAAGAGCTGCTGCTGGGGAGCAGACGTTAGCCTCCAGCCGTTTATCGGCTTATAGTTTCTGGCATCGTAATGTCGACAGAGGCTAGTCACTGTTTCCTGGTCTAGAATACGGTACTTCTCTATAATGTTTTTCTTTTCCGCATCGGTAGTGGCTTTCGCCAGCTCTGTCTCAGCTCTTTGGTCCACATAGTTAACCTTGTAATCACGGGTCCGGAAGGGGCGATAGAAGAAGTGGAACTCATTGTCCTTGGCTTTCGGATTATCAACTAATTTCCCGTCTTCTAGAATCTGTTTCGGTTCTACCCTAAGCGTCTGGAAATAGGTGTTATCTTTCGTTGCCCGATGCTCGCCAGCCAGCTTTTGATAACCCTCATAGAGTTTTTTAGTTTCTTCGTCTTTGGTGTTCCGCAATTCTTCATCGGAAGCCAAAATCCATTTGGCATCTTGCTTAGAACCAATGGCGGCCACGTATTTTTCGGCGCGCTGGTTTCCTTTAGTTTCTGTAGCCGGATTATCCGTCACGGTCTTATCAATTGCGAGATCGTTATCCAAGAAGTGGTGGAAAACCTTTACATCCTGCATATCATTTTTTACCCAAATGGCTTTCAGGTAAATGGAACTGACTACGTCGTTACCGTAGGAGTAAAGTTCCGGAACTTTATAGGTGTCCCGATAAGAAGTATCCACTTTGTCGGTGTATTCGCCGGTATTGGCATCCTTCTGATAGCGCAGCACCTCCCAACCCATGAAGCTATAGCCTTTTCGGGTTGGTTTATTCGGTTCTACCAGTTTTTGCCGCTGCACTACAGTAAAGACTTGCTTATCCCCTTCGTTTTCACCCTTTTTCGCGTAGGTGACTTCTTTTTGGTCAGAGACATCGCCTTCCTTAATGGTCTTAGGTGCGGTGGTAACATTCTTCTCCTCAATGGGATCTAGCTTGCCCCCATTGGGATCGAAGGTTACCTTCCACTTATAGTCTGGTTCCCCCCATTTGGCGTAGAGCACCAGGTTGTGCACAGGCATAGTTTCCTTGTTTTCCCAAACCAGTTTCTGCCCGGCCGGGTCTAGCGCCCAACCCTTAAATACCATTTGGGGTGCGAGGCCCTTAGGCCTCTTAATCCGATCATTTCCCTCGTCATCTTTTTCCACCAGATCCGTCAGCTCTAGATCAATTAAGGTCTGCGGGTTATCTAGGTCTAAATCCTTTAAGGGTTTTTGGTAGAAGACGTCTGTCTGATTGGTCTCGTCGTACTCGCTGTCGTCCTTGAGGTTTGCGGGGTCATTGTTGAACCGCAACTTGTACTTATTCCGGTGGTACTGGAAGCGAATATAGCCATTTTTATCAAATGGCTCGCCTTCCTCTGCCCGCGGATCGCCGAATTCATCGGCTCGGTTAAAGAAAGTGCGCATAAACTGCATGTCGCCCTTGGTTTTTTCGTTGCCATAGGGGTCTATTACCGTTTCGTCAGGAAGGGGAGTTGTATCTGCCCGCTCCTCGTTCATAGCAGCAAGCTCATCCTCGGTAAGCTTCTGGGAGGGTTCGGATAGGCCGTAAGGGGTAAAGCCCTGCACCTTTGGGTACGGGTGACCATAGGCTGAACTTTCGGTATCCGCTTTGGTTCGATAGAGATTGTAGTCAACGATGGTCTCTCCGGACTCAAACCCATCCATCCACATCCATCCAAAAGTCCATGTGGTGAGGTATTGGCTGAGTTTCTTCTCCGGAACCACCCCGTTGTTCGATACCAAAGGAAAGAGTAGTGAAAGTTCTCGGTTTAGCATTCCAGTTGACGTCCAAAGTGACGCCATTTCCGGCATCAATCTCGTTAGTGTAACCACCCAGTCTCTCGTAGGCTGCCATATCGAGAAACTCTTCAGCCGAGAGCCGGTAGGGAGGAGTATCGCGGTATTGCCAATTTGGAATAACGTAGTTTGGTCCCCAGCCAAAACTTTGCTTACCCTCGGAAAACCCCTTGGTTTCCTGGGCGTCATCTGGCCACTCTGTCATCAACTGGTTAAACCGGGCCTTAAAGTGGTATGGATTACCTGGTTCCCCTAACTTTTTACCGTGTCTCCAAATTTCCGGATAGAAGGTCGACTCAGCTTGATCACCCGTCTTAGCATTCGACTTCGTAAAGTAAAGGTCATACACCTGGCGATCATAATAGATGTTATAAATGGTTTTGCCGGTGGAAGAAACCGCCTTTACTACGTCTGGGCTATTTGGATCAGCGTTTTCTTTATCGGTTAAATCTTTATTGTATTTATAAAATTTATTAAGGTAAAGGAAGGCGCCACGGTAAAATCTTTGGTTGTTCCATATTTTATCTAACCGCGCCTGATCTAGATCCGGAAACTCCACCCCTTTTACCGTCTCATTTTCAAGGTCTGGACGAGTACCGGTGGCCTGATCCTTATACACATGGGTACCCACGAAGTCGTACTTTTCTAAAAGAGAAGCCCCCTCGGGGTAGTCGGCCTTTTCCGTCCAAAATTGGATTACATAGTCTGCCTTCTCGTTATCTTTCCACGCCGCGGTGAACTTGACGTTTTCAGCCGGAATAATCAGCTTAGCATTGAGATCTTTAATCGCATTCCCGCTGCTGTCTTTAATAACTTCGCCGGCCTTAAACGTCGTCTTGCCAGATTCATCTTTTAGGTCAATCGAAGGCTTCCAACCTTGGAAGGTAGCTCCCACTTTTTCGGGAATATCTTTTTTCTCGAGAGTGGGGATGACCTGCCCGTAGTACAGAGTGCGGGAAGGAAGTTCCGCACCCCCATCGGTGTCGAAAGTGACGTCATAGTGGTTACGGTTGTAACGGTATTCCACTGAAAAATTCTTCGTGTCTTGGGGAACCTGCACCGTAATAGAATCAGCCTCTGGAATAAAACCCGCTATTTGAGCTTCATCTAAAGGCTTAACTTCTAGATCGGAACCGACGCTACCTTCCTCAGTAGTTTCAGTTATTTCTGTTTCCCCGGGTTTTGTACCATATTTGTCAAAATCATTGATGTCTTGGAAAACATGCTTGATCTTGACGCTATTTTTTACAGCCGGGTACTTAAAGGATCGAGTTTTCTGATAGGTCTTTCCGTATTCATCATCGCCACTCTGTTCGCCCTTTTTAGCTTCGTTAACCACCGTGTCGTAGTCGATAGGGAAATTACCTTGAGGCTTATCGTAACCCAGGAAATCCGGGAGGCTAATAGTCTTATTTACCTTGCCTTTTTCGTCTTGAGTAGCACCTGCCCCTACGGTCGCCACATAGGGCTGGTAGTTGATGGCATAGTCTCCATCTCTCTCAACCCGATAATCGCTACGGAGGGTGTAGATATCTGGCTGCTCCGGATTCTTGACGAACTCTTCCGTTGTTTTGCCATCAGGAAGCTTCACCGGTTCCAGTTCCATGGAATTTTGGTATTTGCTGGTTTCCGCAGCGTCAGCTGTCAGCAGCCGGGAAAATATCACTGCCACCGGAAGTATCAATGCCAGCGCCAGCAGTAGAGACAGGGTTTGCTTGAACGAAACTTTCATGGGGGGGGACTTTCCGTCTCTGATGCCATAATTTGTTTTTGAAGGCAAATATTGGTATTTCTGACTATTAATTATTTTAGCCATTAAAACACTGTCTTACAAACCCTTTAAGGCGGGTAAGAGTGCCGGCTCGCCCTGACACCTCAAATCGTCGGGCGCTCGGCGAGGGCGGGGCGGACGTTCACCCCAGAAGGCTCAGAGGCCCCTCCTCATCTAGAGGCCCCTCCTCATCTATGGGAGAATCCTAATGAGCGAAGGAGGGGGCATGCGCAAGGACTTGGTCGAACAGGTCGTCGACACCGTGATCGACAGGATCGTCGAGGGCGCGTACCGCGAGGGCGACGCCCTGCCCGGCGAGGTCGACCTGGCGAAGGAGCTCGACGTCTCCCGCCTCACCGTCCGCGAGGCCGTGAAGGTCCTCAAGGATCGGGGGGTCCTCGAGGTGCAGCAGGGACGCGGCACTTTCCTCGCGCCGCGGACCCGGTGGACCGATCTGTCGACGGTCATCGCACTGACGATGCGCGAGTCCTCGCCGCGCGACGCCGGACTCCGACTCGTCGAACTGCGACGGATGATCGAGGTCGGGGCCGCAGGTCTCGCCGCGCGCAACCGCACAGACGAGGACCTCGAGGCCCTCGAGTCCCTGCTCGAACGGATCGACGAGGCCACGGCGGCCGGGGAGATCGAGGCGAACGTCGATGCGGACCTCGATTTCCACAGGCGCATCCTCCTGGCGAGCGCGAATCCCTTCATGCCGGTCGTGCTCGCCCCCCTCGCCCAGGCGCTTCACGAGTCCCGCTTCGTCACGGCCTCACAGCCCGAAGTGCGCAGGCGGGCCCAAGACCACCACCGGGCGATCCTCGACGCGATCCGTTCAAAGGACGAGGAGGCAGCGAAGGACGCGATGCGCTCGCACATGACGCAGACGCGGCTCGATCTTCTCGCGAACACGGTCGAGTAGGAACGGAATCCACAAGTCCTCAGAGGACTACTTGCGCGCACGCCGATGCGTGGCGTATAGTGACACCAGTCCTCAGAGGTCTGAGCAATGGTGCTCGGACGAGAGGGCCCGAATCCCGAAGGAGTGTCATGCCGCTCATCAGCCGCGACGAACTCGTCGCAGGGCTCCCCCCGCACGCCCCCGTCTCCCCCGCCGACGTCGACGCCGCCCGTGCCTCCGCCGCCCGGCGCCCCGTCCTCGTCGTCCTCGACGACGACCCGACGGGCACCCAGTCCGTCGCGGATCTGCCCGTCCTCACCGCATGGGAGGAGGCCGACTTCGACTGGGCCCTCGCGACGGGCTTCCCCGCCGTCTACGTGATGACGAACTCGCGCTCCCTCGCCCCCGCCGACGCGGAGCGCGTCAATCGCGAGGTCGTCGCCTCCGCCCTCGCCTCGGCGAAACGCCTCGGCGTCGAGATCGATTTCGTCTCCCGCTCCGACTCGACGCTCCGCGGCCACTTCCCCCTCGAGCCCGACACGATCGCCGCCGCCCTCGAGGAGAACGGCGAACACGGAGTCGACGGGGTCGTCCTCGTCCCTGCCTTCCCCGAGGCCGGAAGGATCACCCTGCGCGGAATCCACTACGCCGGATCCGCCGAAACGGGCTACGTCCCCGCCGCCGAGTCCGAGTTCGCGAAGGACAACACCTTCGGGTACGCCCATTCGATGATCGCGGACTGGGTGGAGGAGAAGACCGGCGGCCGCACCCCGGCCGGGCGGGTCCTCCTCATCGACATTGAGACCCTGCGCACCGACCCCGATCGGACGGTCGAGATCCTGAGGAGCGCCCGGGATTCGCAGCCCATCGCGGTCGACGTCGTCGAGGCCTCAGACATGCGAGCCCTCGCCCTCGCCCTCATCCGCGCCGAGGAGGCCGGCTCGCGCTTCGTCTACCGCGTCGGCCCGCCCTTCGTCCGCGAGCGCATCGGGCAGATCGCCCACGAGCCGCTCACCTCCGAGGAGATCGCGCAGTCGCGCTCCGGGAGGATCCCGAGCGCCGGCGGCCTCGTCGTCGTTGGCTCGCACGTCGGCGTCACCGCCCGCCAGCTCGACCGGCTCACCGCGAGGTCCGAGGCCGAGGTGCTCGTCCTCGATTCGGCGCGAATCATCACCGGCGACCGCGCGGAGGAGCACATCCGCGAGCTCGTGGAGAAGGCCGCCGCCGCCCTCGAAACGAACACGATCATCCTGCGCACCTCGCGCGCGATGCTCTCCGGATTCGATGCGGACACCGCCCTCGCCCAGGCGCGCGCGATCTCCGCGGCGATCGTCGCCGTCGTTCACGGCGTCGTCGAGCGGGTCACTCCCCGATTCGTCGTCGCGAAGGGCGGGATCACCTCCTCCGACGTCGCCTCGAAGGGCCTCGAGATCCGGCGCGCCCGAGTCATCGGACCGATGCTCCCCGGCATCGTCTCCCTCTGGTCCTCCGTCGACGGGATCGCCGCCGGCGTCCCCTATATCGTCTTCGCAGGCAACGTCGGCACCGACGAATCCCTCGCGGACGTCGTCGAGAAGCTCGAGAAGTAGCACCTTCATCCCCACCCGACCGCGGACGACGAGGTCCACGGCCCCCACCTTCAAGGAGAGAACACCCATGTCGAAGCAAATCGCCGTCCTCGGTCTCGGAGCGATGGGACTGCCCATGGCCTCCCATCTCGCCAAGACCTTCGAGGTCACCGGATTCGACCCCTTCGAGGAGCGCCGCACCCTCGCCACCGAGCACGGCGTCGCCGTCGCCGACTCCGCCCCCGTGGCCGCCTCCGGCGCGGACTTCGTCCTCATCGCCGTGCGCAACGCCGCCCAGCTCGAGGAGGTCCTCCACGGGCCCTCCGGCGTCGTCCCGGTCCTCGAACCCGGAGCCGCGATCATCCTCACCTCCACCGTCGGCGCCGAGGCCGTCGAGGCCGAGGCCGCGCGCCTCGCCGAAACGGGCATCGGCCTCGTCGACGCACCCGTCTCCGGCGGCCCCGTCCGAGCCGGGGAGGGCGACCTCCTCGTCACCTGCGGCGCGACCCCCGAGGTCTGGGAGAGGGCGAAGCCCGTCCTCGACGAGATGGCGGGAACGCTCGTCCTCGTCGGCGACGCCCCCGGCAAGGGGCAGTCGATGAAGACCGTCAACCAGCTCCTCTGCGGCGTCCACATCGCCGCCGCCGGAGAGGCGCTCGCCCTCGCGGGGAAGCTCGGGCTCGATCAGAGGATGGTCCTCGACGCGCTCATGGCCGGCGCCGCCCAGTCCTTCATGCTCGGCAACCGCGGGCCCCGCGCGATCGAAGCCTGGGAGGGCGCCGATCCCGAGGTGTGCTCGCGACTCGATATCTTCGTCAAGGACATGGGCATCGTCACCTCCGCCGCGAAGCGCGCGGGCATCGCCGTTCCCGTGGCCGCCGCCGCCGAACAGCTCTACATCCTCGGCAATGCGCAGGGGCGCGGCGCCGAGGATGATTCCACGCTCATCCGAATCATCGCCCCGCATTCATGAACCGCTCACCACGACGATGTGGCGAACACAAGGAGAACAGCATGCAATTCCACGAACTCATCCCGGATCCTACGGGACTCGATCGCGTCTTCACAGGGGGGCGCTGGCTCGAAGGCCCCTGCTGGATCCCCGGAGCGAATAGACTCCGCTTCTCCGACGTCATCGGCGACCGCGTGTGGGACTTCGATCCCGCGAGCGGCGAAGCGACCATCCACCTCGAGCGCCCCGACCACGTCAACGGGCGGACCATCGATCTCGACGGCTCGGTCATCCAGTGCTCCCACGGAGGACGGCGTCTCGAACGCGATCGGAACGGGGAGATCAGCACCATCGTCGACCACTGGCACGACGCGAGATTCAACGCCCCGAACGACGTCGTCGTCTCCTCCGACGGCTCCATCTGGTTCACCGACCCCGCCTACGGGATCATCTACCCCGAGGAGGGCCACCCCGGTAGTCGCGAGTACTGCGATCATTGGGTCTTCCGCATCACGCCCGAGGGACGACTCACAGTCGCCATCACCGACCTCGTCGAGCCCAACGGGCTCGCGTTCTCCCCCGACGAGACGATCCTCTACGTCGCCGACTCCGCCGCGCTCAATCGCGAAGGGGCAATGGGTCGCCATCACATCCGCCGATACCTCATCGACGACTGGCGGGTGAAGGCGGGCGAGGATTTCGTCGAGGTCAACCCCGGAGTCCCCGACGGGATCAAGGTCGACGAACACGGCAACGTCTGGTCCTCCTGTCTCGACGGGGTCGTCGTCTTCGCCCCGGACGGTCGCGAGATCGGCAGAATCCCGGTTCCCGAGAAGGTCGGGAATCTCTGCTTCGGCGGCGAGAGCGGCACCGACCTCTACATCGCGGCCTCCACTTCCATCTACCGGATCCCCACATCGACCCGCGACTGCCGACGCCCTTCGAGCAGAGCATGAGACGGAAGGAGACGACCATGCCCACCACGACCTCACCCGATACCGCGACCATTCGAGGCGCCTCGCCGAGAAGCCTCTGGACCGCCCTGGCCCTCCTCCTCGTCCTCTCGATCTCAGGAGCATTCCTCTGCGTCGAAGCCGACCGGGGATTCGGGCGCGTCGACGTTCGGACCGTCGAATTCATGACCGAATCGAACGTTCCCATGACCGCGAAGATCTACCGACCGACCTGGGTGACCAAGGAGAACCCGGCACCCGGACTCCTCGCCCTTCACGGCTACCAATCGGACAAGGAGGCGACGACCACCTTCGGGACCATCGAATTGGCGCGGCGCGGTTTCGTCGTCCTCAGCATCGACCAGTTCGGCCATGGGTACTCCACCCAGCACGGCGTCGACCCGGAGATCCTGTCCGGAGCGGCCTACGGCCTCACCCACCTCAAATCCCTCCCCTTCGTCGATCCGACCATGATCGGAACCTACGGTCACTCCACCGGATCGATCTACGCGGTCAAACTCGCCAAGTCCGACGAGGACGTGCGCGCAGTCGTCGCACTGTCCGGCAACGGTGGCGACCCCGATATTCACGAGGTCCGAAACTACCTGCTCGTTCAGGGGGACAACGAGGAGATCGGCCCCTACCGGGAGAAGACCTTCCCCGTCTCCTCCCTCACCACCCACCCCGCACGACTCGAAGCCTTCGGGCTGGGCGACTCCGACGTCCTCGAGTGGAACCACACGTACGGGGACTTCTCCGACGGCAGCGCGCGACGCGCCGAACTCGTCTCGGGAACCCACTTGGGCGTCATGACCTCGGGGGCGTCGAACACCGCGGTCGTCGATTGGTTCAACACGGCTCTGCGCGACGGCGCGCAGGACGAGCATTGGATCCCCTCGGATTCTCATGTCTACCAGTGGAAGGAGATCGGCGGGGCAATCGCCCTCTTCTCCCTCGTCGCCTCACTCATCCCCCTCCTCGGCCTGCTCCTGCGCCTTCCGGCCTTCGCCGGGCTCCGCGCCTCCGAGGGTTCCTACGCCGGAAGCGGCCGCCGGGGTCTCGTCGTCTCCGCCGTACTCGGAATCGTCACCACGATCATCCTCTATCCCCTGTGCACGCAGAAGGGCGGAGGGAAGGACCCCGTTTCCGCAGCGATCCCCTTCCTCCCGCTTCAGATGGGCAACGGCATCGCGACGTGGCTCGTCGTCACCACCGTCCTCACGCTCGTCGTCGTGCTCGTCTGGAAGCGCCTCGGCGTGGGCAGGACGACGACATGGTCCGAGCTCGGAGTCGTCCCCAAGACCGATCGCGCGCGCGGAATCGGCACGGCCCTTCTCCTCTCCCTCGTCCTCGTCGCATGGCCGGCCGTCGTCGTCGCGATGAGCGCCTTCTTCAGGGGACCGGAGTTCCGAGTGCTGTGGCCGATGCTCAAGCCGCTCACCCCTGAACGCGCTCTGGTCCTCCTCCCCTACTTCTTCATCATCTGGTCGTTCTTCTTCGTGGTCAACGGCCTCTCCCTCAACACCGTGTCCCGAATTCCGGCGCGCGAGGGCGAACGGCTCAGCCTCCTCTGGGCGAAGCGATTCGGTTTCGCGTGGGTGAGCGCGATTCTCGGCCTGTGCCTGCTCTGGCTGTTCCACTTCGTGCCCGGCTACCTCGGGATCGGTCCGGGAATGGACGTCATCGGCCTGCCGACGTTCGGCGGACGATGGATGATGATGCTCGACGTCATCATCCCCCAGTTCACGGCGCTCGTCGCCCTCAACGTCTGGTTGCAGGTGCGAACGCGCTCGATCTGGGTCGCCAGCACCGTCGGCGCCGCCCTGTTCACATGGATGATGGTCGGCGGCCAGGTCGGCGTCTTCTGACCCCGCGTCAGGGGTCGTCGCTCACCTGATGAGTGATTG
>NZ_JBHNPV010000032.1:0-37774 GCF_059082735.1 Actinotignum sp. usb-actsch-rep-73
CCGTCTTTCATCTTGAACCCGGTTGACCCAACAGAGGGCTTAAAACCATGTGAAGCATCAACCTGCACTTCACTGATCGTCTCACCGGCCGCAACGTTTTCGTCAGTGACCGCCTGGCCTTCAGGGAAAAACACAAGCTTCTGCGTAAACGTCAGCTCGTCACCCTTAAACCCAGCCTTACCAGTGAAGTTCGGGTGAGACTCAGGCATTTCGGTGACGAACATGTCGTCGACAAGGTACGAGCCCGACTTGGTGGTACGAACCGACAAACTCGTATCCACATTCGCCTTGAAACGATATGACAGGGTTTCATCACCCAACCCGAACTGGTCGTGCCAGTCGGCGTGCACCAATTCCTTAATGTCAATCGCCGGATCACCAATCGTGCCAGGCTGAGCATCCTTGACAACCTTCCACACCCACGTGTAAAACCCAGGGGCTAAGCCTGCCACATCAACATTGACACTATGCTCACCAGGACCGGTAGCAGTAAACGACGCAGTCGCAACCACATGAGCATCTGCGGGAACCTCATCACGGGGGTCTACCGGCTCTTCGCCCAACGCATAGGCAGTGCCCTCATACACAACCGGAACCGGCTTGCCATCAATTTCCAGCCACTTACCATCACCATAATTCGGGTCAGCACTGGCAGTGATCGTGTCCGACAACGTCTGAGAATCAATCACCTTAGACGAACCCACATTGGACGTAGCAATCGGCTGAAAATCAAAAATCACCTCAAACGACGGACCCGCAACCGTCTCAGAACGCAGGCTTGAACTGTCGAACCAGATCACATCCTGGCGCACCCCCCTAGAAGAGGCATATCCCAAAGCAGAGTATCCAAGATTGTCATACTTAATACTCGAGTGAACCGTGCCGTTCGCTGTTGAACGCCATTGAATACCATCAATACGCGATGCGGTAGTTGTTCCCGTATAGGTGTTCGTCCCAGTCGCTTCGAAGACAGCCGGACCGTTCAAAGTGATAGTGAATGGTTTGCCCGCGATCAGAGTTCCATCAGCATTAGTAACACCAATGCCGTCAATAGTGCCAAAGCGCATACGCTCACCCGTCACCGTACCAGGTTTCCACCCAACAACACCGACCGCTTTTGCTTCAGCAACCATCTGACGAGCACGAGACTGAATGCTTTCGGGAACGGAAGCAAGAAGCGTATTCACATTCGCCTGAGCACGACGCGAGTTCTCAAAATTCACGTGAGCAAGAAAAGCAGTCGCAGCCGCATCAACATCGGTATTCGAAAACTCAAGCGAAGTTGGCGTATACCACTTCATGATGTACGCCATCTGCGCAATATCAACACTCAAATCAGCCGGACGAGACAAAGAAGGTTGAACCGTCAACTGACCGGGTGTCACGACCACCTCTGCTGCAGGATTGACTGCGTCAGCCTGAATACACAAACCAGGAACCGGCTGACCACTATAGGGAATCCACGTCCCCAACCAGCCAGACAATCCAGCAATCGGCACACCACGAACCCACGAACCCGCAGCAACAGAAGCAGGAGCCAAAGCAGTCAACGAGGCACACACAACCACCATCGTTACAAGAGAGGCTAAGATAGACCTCAGCCGTGAGTAGTGTGCCACCCTAGGCACAGAAGAATCCACCATCATCAAATTCCTTTCAACTGATGGGAATACATATGGAACCCACCAACTTGGCGATCAGCTTTGCGAGAAGTGGGTTTCACGACGACGCCTGTCGTTGCCATCAGTGTTCCGCTCGGCGCACGTGGGTGCGAGTGGACTGAAAAGAAATTGTGGATAAAAAAATGGGAACCTCACGCTTGTTGATAAGTGGGTGCTTCTGCACCTAGAAAGACGCAATTGACGGTAATCCCTGCTTCCAGTCGACTCTCGGAAACAGATCGAGTCTTTTCTTACAACGAATGCCGGTGTCATGGGTTCAACGCTCACTGCAACGAACCTGTTTACTCACCGTGGTTTCGACTACGTTTCGCGTAAGTCGAACGTCAAACGACTGTTGCTGAACAACTCAATAACAATCCGAGCAGTCTTGAACGACGGCACCTATCGGAGAAAATCAGACCCAAGCATCCGAGAACAGCAATCCGACCCAAAAACGCGCTGAACGAAGTTGGCCGCCCCTAGAGCCCCAGAAGATCCTTCGTACGCGTACCATGCGTCTCGATAGCATCCACTTCAGGACGACCCGACGCATGCGAAATATGCACAACCAGCATCTGCGCGGTTGTCAGCCACGGACTCTCAGAAGGCAACAAGCGCAACAAAGTCGAAGGCGTGACCGCACGGATCGGATCCAACAGCGCCGGAATTGTCGGTCGATGCGCGCACACAACAACCGCGTTCGTCTGGCGCACACACTGCGCAACAACCGCCGAAGCCGACGCAGGATCAGCCGCAACCGCAGCTTCCGTGAGCTCGTCGCGAACCTCAACCTGGCCTCCGCCGACGCTCGTCCACGGGCCAAGCGTCTGCTGGCAACGAATCCACGACGACGACACGGCGCGCTCAATCCCAAACGCACTGAGAACATCAACCAAGCCCATCGCCTGTCGCACGCCCAAGCGCGTCAACGGGCGCGAGGCCTCATCGCCTGCCCACTGAGTACGCGACACCGCTTTCGCATGGCGAACGAGGCCCAACGTGACGGTAACAAGCCTGCCTTCTTCCGCTCGCGCAACGAGCTCTTGGAGTAGTCGCCGGTCACCTCGGCGGGTGAGCATCTGCTCGGCTTGATCGGGTGACACCCAGCGTGTCTCATCAATTTCGCTGGCCGGAGCTGGCTTCACGGGAGTGCGAACGCGGGAAATAGCAGAGGGCTGCGACAGTTGTACAGGCGAAACGACTGGCTGTTTGTCCGCGGGTTCGGGCATGTGAGTAGGCACAGGAGCCGGTTTGAGAGCCTGCCCCTTCTTGCGGTTCGCGAAAATAGCCGGAGAAATACGAACTTTCACCGGTGTAGACACTGGCGCAGAAATCGGCGTAGCAGTCGCCATAGGCGCGATCGTTGACGTGTCAAGACCGGTGCGACGGTCATCGTCGGCCAGCGTGCCCACCCAGTAGCGAACTTCCTTCGTCTGTCCGGAGCCAAGCCGGTAGCGCTGAGTTGTCAGCGGAGCACCCAAAATAACGGAGGCGCCAGTTTCTTCTTCGACCTCGCGGATGGCGGCGCAGATGATCGGTTCGTTCGCTTCCGATTTACCTTTCGGCCACGACCAGTCCTTGTAACGAGGACGGTGAACCATGAGGACTTCAATGTCCTCGGGCACAATCACCTGCCCGGGAACGCCCCGACGCTCGGGATCAACGAAACGCCACACTAAAGCTCCCGCAGCGCGCACAAGGCGCGTCGGGACTGGAGCCGGGCGAATCGAACGAGACACCCCCTTAGCCTACCGGCACGGCGCCCCACCCGCTGAATCAACGGAGATCACACAGCAGTTGCGCGCCCGCCAAGCGACCACGCCGAGTTGCTGGCTCAACTTCAGAGCGCGATCCTCGTCGAGCGAACCCGCGCCACCCCTTGCGTTACCGCCCGATCACGCGCGACGAGGCCGCCTCCATCAACTCAACTTGCAGATCAACAAGGGGCGAGCCGTCTTTGTTCACCTGATGACGCTTCCAGTTTCCGCTCTTCTTCAGCGCCCACGATGAGGTCTTCGATGAAACGCCACGCCTAATCAAGTTTGCGAGATACTCAACCTGGTCGGGGTCGCTCATGCGAACCAATGCTTCAACGCGACGATCCAGGTTGCGGTGCATCAGATCGGCAGAGCCAATCCACACTTCTTCCTCACCGGGCCCCCCGAACGCGTAAATACGCGAGTGCTCCAGGTAGCGACCAAGGATCGAGCGGACGCGTATGTTTTCAGACAAGCCGGGAACTCCGGCGCGGATCGCGCAGATGCCTCGAACTTGAACGTCGACTTTCACTCCGGCCTGTGAAGCGCGATAGAGGGCGTCAATCACGGCCTCGTCGACCACGGAATTCACCTTGATACCAATCCACGCTTCGCCACCAGCCTTCTTGCGCGCGATCTGGGCGTTGATGCGTTCAATGAGCCCATCGCGAATCGACAGCGGGGCAACCAGCAGTCGGTGGAACGTCGAACGAGGCGCATACCCGGACAATTGGTTGAATAGGCGGGTCAGGTCCTGAGCGACCTCACGATCGCAGGTAAGCAGGCCAAGGTCCTCATAGCCACGCGCGGTCTTTGGATGGTAGTTACCTGTGCCCACGTGGCAGTAGCGACGCAAACCGTCGGCTTCTTGGCGGACGACCAAGGAGAGCTTGCAGTGCGTTTTCAAACCGACCATGCCGTACACGACATGGACGCCCGCACGCTCCAGTTTTCGCGCCCAGCCGATATTCGCTTCCTCGTCGAAACGGGCTTTGATCTCGACAATTGCAACGACCTGTTTGCCGGATTGCGCTGCTTCAATCATCGCCGACACGATCGGCGAATCACCGCTGGTGCGATACAGCGTCTGTTTCATTGCCAGTACATTCGGATCACGGGCAGCCTGCGTGATGAACGCCTGCACCGACGTCGCAAACGAATCGTAAGGATGATGTAGCAAAACATCATGCGAGCGGATCTGAGCGAAAATATCACCCGCACGCGCCGACTCGAACTCCGCCAAGCCAGCGGCGGTCACCGGCACGTACTTCGTGTACTTCAAGTCCGTTAGATCCAGATCATGCAATTCGTTGCAGAGCGTCAAGTCCAGCGGAGCCGGAACGCTGACCACGTCAGCCGGCGAAATCTCAAGCTTTTCGATCAGGAAGTCACGGACGAACGATGAAATCGTATCCTCAACTTCAAGGCGTACAACCGGGCCAAACTTACGGCGCAGAAGCTCTTCCTCCATCGCCGTCAGCAGATTTTCAGCATCGTCTTCTTCGACCTCAAGATCTTCGTTACGCGTCACTCGGAACCCGTGAGCTTCAACGATTTCAACACCGGGGAACAGGTGCTCAAGGTGCGCGCGCACCACGTCTTCGAGCGTGATGAACGTCGTGCCTTCATCAGTCGCCACATATGATTCCGCAGGCCCACCCCCGATCACAGAATCCACGTTGATCAGGCGCGGAAGCGACTGGGGAACCTTCACGCGCGCGAAGTGCAGTTTGCCTGTCAGCGGATTGCGGACAACAACCGCGAGGTTCAAAGACAGGCCGGAAATGTAAGGGAACGGGTGTGACGGATCAACCGCCAACGGGGTCAGAACAGGGAAAATCTGACGACGGAAGTAGCGGGTGAGTTGAGCACGCTGATCTTCAGACACATCATCCCATCGAGCCAAACGAATCCCCTGCTCAGCAAGTGCCGGCAGAATATCGTCCTGGAATGCACGCGCCTGACGCGCAGTCAACTCCTGCGTACGTGCCTGAATTCCCTCAAGCACCTGACGCGGTTCCAACTCAGACGCGCCCTTCTTCGCGATCCCCGCGGCGATGCGACGCTTCAAACCGGCAACGCGCACCATGTAGAACTCGTCCAAGTTCGACGAGAAAATCGCAGTAAACCAGGCGCGTTCTAGCAGTGGCAACGTTGGATCTTCCGACTGTTCCAAGACACGCTGGTTAAACGCCATCCACGAGATCTCACGATCCGCGAAACGCCCCTTCGGCAGTGGCTTGTCCTCTCCGATTGGCGCAGACATATCAACGTCAGTCGTCAAAGCGGGGAGCACAATACGAGGCGTGGCCACATCGTCGTCATACTCAGAATCCTCATGTTCAACGCCCACAAGCCCGCCAGCCTGCGACGGAGGCACAAACATCTCTGTTGCCCGAGCGGTCTGAACACCATTGGTCATCTGAGTCGCGTCCGTGTTCTGCGCATCATCGCGCTCGTCGGGCATGACCGGTCCCGGCCACGAGTCGTCGGGCGCAGAGAATGTGGGTTCGTCGTTCGACATGAGGGCCTCTTCAAGCATCGTTGCTTTATGCGCGTTGGCGCATTGAACTGCCTTCTATGGTGTCATTGAGCGGGCGTTTTCGCACGCCAAAAGGGCTTCAACGCACCAAAGAATCACAACGTGCGGACATTGTGCTCTTGCAGTGCCCTCGTACCCCGCCGACTCACTATTCGAGCGCACCAACATGCGCCTCACGCGCACTGACGGACAGCTCTTCCGCCGTCTTCAAAAGCGCCTTCGCACGCGTCGAAACCGGGTAGGCCAGCGGATCATTCGGATCCGTGATCCACGAACCGCCACCACCGAAACCAGCAGCCAGCACTCGCATCGCATTCGACGCGTCCGTGATGACCTCTTCCAGATCATCGTCCGTCAGCTCGCCGGTCAGCAGTCGTGCGACATCCGCCATCACGTCCGCTAACTCCGGCAAGTTCAGAGGGTGTTCCAGTCCCGGAACAATATCGGCGTGCGCCCCATCCACGTATCGCTCATCAACGAGGCCGGGCTCGCGTTCATACCACTCGAGTAGAAGATAGAGTCGCCACAAAGCACCCGGCAGAGTGAACTCCGGGCTACGCGACCAGAGGTGTGCCACCTGGTCCACGCCCAGGTTCCGGACAAGAGCCCGAAGACGAAGCGTGGCCTCGCGGTCAAAATCCTCATCGCCCACGCCCATCAGCGCCCACGCACTCGAATGCGCCAAGCCGGAACTTGCCGCCGTGTCCTCGTCGCCGACGATTGACTCCGCCTTCGTTGGCGTCAACATGGCGGGGCGACGCGGTGAACACGATTTAACCATTAGAAGAATCCTTATTACAATAGAGACAGATCTTTACGATCTTGGGCGGTTCACGCGCTTTGGCGCGACCGAAACCGCTGGGCCTATAGCTCAATGGTAGAGCAGCGGACTTTTAATCCGTGGGTTGGGGGTTCGAGTCCCCCTGGGCCTACCACCACTTGCTTCGTCGGCTTTTCAAATGCCACTTCACCTGCATGGTTGCAGATCAGTGTGCGCACCTGCCTTCCGCATAGCTCACCCCTTAGCCTTCCACATTGGGGGGTCTACCAAGAATCTTAGAATCCGACCCTTCGTCGGCTTCTCCGCATTCTCCTCATAGAGATGACTCGTCGCATCAAGGGGCGCAGAAACACCATGGCGACGGCACTCCAATTGCGTGACGCCAACTCGCTCATCGGACTTCGGGCGTAGCTGGGCGCACCCTGCGACACACTGGTTCAAAGAAGAAAAATCCCCCGCCGAAATTCGGACCCAAGCCCATCACAAAGCAACCCGCGTGCACGTCAGCCAGAACCGGGAACCGTAAGTCCGGCCAGAACTACGCTTCAGCGCTGGAAGCGCGGGGACGACGCAATCCAGACTGCAATGGAAATCAGCACGAGTCCACCCAGCTCACCCAGCGTTGGGAGCTGACGGAGCATCACCGCACCCACAATCGTCGACGTTGCCGGAAGCATCGCCGTAAACAGGGCAAAGGTTGCTGCGCTGACACGCGACATCGCCAAAGCTTCTAAACTAAACGGAATTACCGTCGACAGCACACCCACCACGACGAGCGCCCCGAACAAGTGCGCAGACGTAAAACCTCCGACGCCACCGGGAGCCAACACAACCGAACTGAACAGCGCACTCCAACCGAGCGACGCTGCCAGATTCGATACCGCCGACCGTTTCGACGCAAGCTTCTGACCGACCATGATGTAGCCAGCCCACGCAGTCGCCGCCAACAGAATCCAGACAATACCAGCCTTCACGCCGGGCGCATCAAGGTCCAACCCAAGCCCAGAGATCGACACAACCCCAGCAAACGCAAGGAGGGCGGCGATGCGTGGCGCTGGGCCTCGTCCCCTAAAAATCGCAACCAGAACGGGGCCCACGAATTCCAACGACACGGCCGCACCAAGCGGGAGGCGAGCGATGGCTTCGTAGAAGGTGGAGTTCATCGAAATGATGAACACACCGAAAACCATGGACGTCACAAGATCTTTGCGACTCCACTTTTCACGCCACGGGCGACGCCACGCGAGCAGGATGCTCGCGGCGACTAAAACTCGCCACCATGCGACCGAAGCAGGCGACATCTGTGCAAACAGGCCGATTGCAATAGCTGCGCCAACGTACTGGATCAGCGCCGAACCGACGATGAAAAACTGAGCGGGAACCCTGTCCAGCCCCGACTTTGAAGGAAGCGATGGCACCGCGCATCATCCGCCCGCGGGCACGAAAGTGAGCGCTGCAGAGTTCATGCAGTAGCGGTTGCCCGTCGGCTGATTCGGCGCATCCGGGAACACGTGACCAAGGTGCGAACCGCAGTTCGAGCAACGAACCTCGGTACGAACCATGCCGTGCGAGCGGTCTTCAATCTCGGTCGTCGACGCGTCTTTCGCCTGATAGAAGCTCGGCCAACCGCAGTGCGATTCGAACTTGGTGCTCGCATCGAACAGCTGGGCACCACACGCCGCGCAGTGATACGCGCCGTCACGAGTTTCCCCCAGCAACTCTCCCGTGAAGGGGCGTTCGGTCCCCGCCTCGCGTAGCACGTGGTATTGCATCGGCGTCAAGATACGCTTCCACTGCGCATCGGTCATGTTCGCTGCATCGTTCAAGCTTGGAAAATCAGTCATACACCTATTGTCGCCCTTGAGGGACGAGGTCGCGATTCGCGATTAACCTTCGGACTTACCTTCACGCGGGTAGATGACACCCAGAGCGAATCAGAGGTGCTGGATCTTCGTTTCCGTCAGATCTTCGTCATGACCGTCGCCAGATTCTTCGCCATCACACACGATGGCCGGGAAGGATCCGGTGGCGTTCATTGCTTCTTGCTCGCGTGTTTCCTGTTCGCGCTCGCGACGTTGACGCGTCGCTTCACGTTCCGCGAGCGCGTCTTCACCCGGGCCGGCGAAGATCGCGGATCGTTCTTCAGCGTCAGGTGAACCGGAGAACAAGCGTTCGCCCTTGCCACTGGTTGTCAGGGTCATTGTTATGGCGTCCGGTTCTTTACTCTGCGAAGAAGTCTTTTCGCTCTGCTCGCTCTGCGAAGACGAGGTGGCTTGCTCTAAGGTGCTAGCCGACCCATTTTTTTCACTGAGCTCGTGGGTGCCGATAGCCCCCGTGGCCGTTACGCCCTGCGTTCCAGACACTGGCGATGAAGATTCTTCGGTACCCGGTTGAACACCCTTCGCAACAGCTTCGAGTACCTTCTGTAGCGTCCCGCGAGTCATCACCTGGGTCGACGAATCGTCGCTCGGAGAGGCCTCTCCGCGATCGCCCGCTTCAGCCAAGTCGCGTATACGATCCGCCATTGCACGTCGACGCGCACGCTTTGCTTTACGGCGTGCCGCGACCATACGAGCAGCGTGCTCCGCATCGATGCCTGCATCCTCACCTTCAAGGGCGTGACGCGCATCTTCGATCGCCGTATTACCAGACTCTTGACCCAGCGGAACCGAGGTGTCTCCGGCGATCGAGCGCAATTCAGCAGCGAACGCTGCAACCTGCGCGCGAGAGGTGTCATGCGCAACCGGTGTTCCCTGGTAGGTCTGAATGCGCGTCGACGGCCGAGTCCACGGTTCTTCGGCAACAATCCATTCGATCAAGCGTTCTCGCAAGTGGCAACGCAGATCCCACAGGTTTCCAGAGTTCGCGGCGGACACCAGAATTCGGATCGTGACCGTCGAGGTATCGGATGCCGTCATCTGAACGTTCCACGTACGCCCGTCCCACAGATCCGTCGAGGTCAGGATCTGCTCCACCTTCTGGCGAATCAGCGCCATCGGAGCAGACCAGTCCAGCTGGACTTCGACCGTTCCCAGCTGAGCGGCAGCCCGTCGTGTCCAGTTCTCGAAGGTTGTTGAGGTGAAGTAGGTCGAAGGAATAATCAGGCGTCGCTCATCCCACACTCGGACAACCACGTACGAGAGCGTGATTTCTTCAATCGCACCCGACTCTCCCCTCGCGTTCGCTACAACAACGTCGCCTACGCGGATCGCGTCCGTGAAAGCAAGCTGAATTCCAGCGAATACGTTGCCTAAGGTTTGTTGCGCGGCAAGACCTGCGATCACGGAGATCAAACCTGCGGATGCAAGTAGGGTTCCCATCGCCTGGCGCGCGGCCGCGAACGTCCCCAGAATGACGCAGATACCGACAATCACAACGAGAACCTGCGTCAAACGTCGTAGCACCTGGGCTTGGGTTGCAAAGCGCCTCGAACGCCCTTGATCCGCACGGTTACGCAGACGCGCCGCGTCTTCAAAAACCCACGCTGCCGAATACAGAATCCACGTCATCGCAACAATCGCCAGTATCAGCAGACCGTGAAGGGCGCTGGAGACTAGGGCCCCGTTCGACCATTTTGTCAGATCTGCTTCTTGCAGGCGCCAATTCAGTCCAATCCACGCGCCCCAGACCATCGCTGTGACATACAGGGGTGTGTGAACGCGCTTCACCAGCGCGGCTCCCACAGGCCAACGACGGAAGGTTCGACCGACAAGTGCGGAAACAAACGCGGCAACGACGAAACCGATCACCGCTGCCACTGCTGCGCTGAGCAGCAGTGAAGCAATATCAATGGCATTGCTCACCGCGACTTCCGCAACGCCCGACTGGGTGCCATCAGATTGCGCATCAGCTTCCGTGGCTATATACGAGGCCCCCCAGAGGGTCAGCATGTGCGAAGAAAACAGAGTCGGCAAAGTCATAGTCCAAGCCTAGGGGGTGATTCTTCAGATTGCTGAAGACGCACGGGCTTAGACGCGGACACCGAAAGCCTCAAATCGGAGAGAAACAATATGGAGTTTTCAGCGAATTTTAGCCATTTTTATTAACTGTGAGTCGGTTCACCATGATTCCGTTTTGCATTCCACCCCATTTTACACATATGCTTTTCCTCGTCTTCGGACGCCACTGTGGTGGCCGAAAAGGCCCCCATCGTCTAGCGGCCTAGGACACCGCCCTTTCACGGCGGCGACACGGGTTCAAATCCCGTTGGGGGTACTCTCTGACGGCACTCGTGCTGAACAGTGAAAATAACTCAATAGGTCTTACCTGTTGTAAGGCCCCGTAGCGCAGTTGGTTAGCGCGCCGCCCTGTCACGGCGGAGGTCGCGGGTTCAAGTCCCGTCGGGGTCGCCGACCAGACCTGCCGGTCCGGTTACTGGCTCTGTAGCTCAGTTGGTAGAGCGTTCGACTGAAAATCGAAAGGTCACCGGATCGACGCCGGTCGGAGCCACCAGATCCCCCGAAAGTTCACAAACTTTCGGGGTTTTTGTTTATCCCGAGCCCCGCTCCCGTTTTCATATGCACGAGGTCACTGGTTGCGTTTCCTTCATGCATCGCAGGAAATAACGGCTATTCGCGTCTTCGGGCTCGTACGCGCCTCCCACTATAGGGGTCATGCTGATCCAACACACGCACGGCAACGTGCCTCAATCTGAGACAATGCTGATATGACAAAGGACATCGACGTACACGGTCGCAAACCTTGGTTCAAGAGCGCTAAGTCTCATCATGCGCCAGGGCCAGGCGAAACTGTGACCGTCTTCTTGCGTGACGTGACGGCGAAGTCTGATCAGGGGATTCGCCTGCTCAACGGTGTTTCTTTGGGGTTCCGTTCGGCTTCACTGACCGCGATTTATGATCCGACGGGTAAGCGTGCGCGGGCTCTTTTTGATGTGATTGCGTCGTTTTCCCAGCCTGATTCTGGGGCCGTTTTTGTGCGTAGCCGACACGCGAATCGGCCTGGTCGTAGCGCCTCGGTTGCTCTGATTACCGCGTCTTCGCCGTTGAACCTGTCGTTGACTGTCCGCCAGAACCTTGTGGCTCCTCTTGCTCTGACCGGGGTGAGCGCGCGGGCGTCGACGTTCCATTCGATTACTCAGATTCTGGGGTTGAAGGATCTGTTGGATACGCCGACGTCTTCGTTGAAGAAAATTGACCTGTATGCCCTTCTTCTGGCGCAGGCTGTTATCGCTGGTGGCGACATTATTCTGGCGGATGACCCGACGTTCCTTCCGGCTCCGCTCAGGCTTGAGGCGATCGACTTGTTGAGCCGTCTCACGCAGTTCGATGCGACCGTCATCTGTGCGACGGCTGATGCGCAGGTCGCGGCCTCGTGCAAACGTGCTGTACTGCTGGCCAACTCGGTGTTGAGCGCGGACCTTATTCACCCGACGCTTCAGGCGATTAAGCAGGCTCAGAGCGAGGATGTTGATAACCCCGCAACCTACTTAGGTCCGATTCCTTCGGCTCTACCTGCGACTTCAGTTTCGGCAACGTCGGCTTCTCCGTCAGTTTCGTTTTCTCTGCCCATGTCACTTTCTGGGGACGAGGCCGGGGCTTCCACTCTGGATCAGGATTCTTCATCGCAGACCCAGGACAGCGAACCGCTAGCTGATGGTGAGCATGATGTACAGATTGCGATTCAGTGGAGGCCTTTGACGGATCACGCCACCGAAGAGGCTCAGACGGACACGAGCGATGATTCTGCGGAGCTTAGCGAAGACGTTGAGTCTGAGGATTCGAATACTGTTTCTGATGAACTTCCCGATTCGGAAGAACTGAAGCTCGAGGAGGAAACAGATGACGCAGACGCCACTGATTCTGAAGAGCCCGTTGCGGAACCGCGATACTCCGGTTTCACGAGGCTGACACCTTTCACCAGCGAGGTTGTTCGGACTCCTTCGCACGCTGAAGAAGCCGGCGATCTGGAGATTACTCCCGAAGATGATTCAACGGATGCCGATGTGTCTGTACCCCTCAACGAAAGCGAGGATGCGCCGGAGGAAGACGACACTCCGATAGCAGACGAAGATGCCGACTCAACGCATCCGGTCGATCTGCCCCGCCGGGATGAAGAACCCGATCCGATCACTCAAGCGATTCGTTTGCTCGCATCGCCGAACGGCCGAGAAGCCCTTGCCGAAGCCGCACATTCACATGCTGGCCAAGCCTCGTATCCATCGAACGGAACGGGACATAACGCACCCACGCCCCAACAGGCAGAAGTCATCGACAAAGCGCGCAAGATCTTGGACGAGCTCCCCGGTTCGGTGATCCCGGAATAGGCTCCGATCTGCGCGGTCACCACATACGACTGCAGGGGCGCGCAGAACGTGAGAAACTGGAGTAAAGCGCGGAACCTACCGCAAGAAACGAACTCAGGAAGCGAGCGTCACCGATGACAACTCCGCTCGAACCGATCGAGGAACCCAAGGCAGCAAAAGCTCGCCCCGCATCGATGGGGGAACTGTTTGCGACCCTGTCCTCGCAGATTACGACGCTGGTCAACGGCGAAATCGAGCTGAACAAGCTCAAAGCTAAGAACTTTGTGAAGAGGATCGGCATCGGTGGCGTCCTGCTTGCGGTTGCAGCCGTTTTTGCGCTCTACCTGCTCGGATGGGTGTTCCACACCGTCGAGATCGCTATCGCAATCGCTCTTCCCGCGTGGGCCGCCTCGCTCATCACCACCGGCATTCTGCTCCTGATCGTGCTGATTTTGGCGCTTGTTGGTGCCTCGTTCTTGAAGAAGTCGCAGGCAGACAAGCCGGATCCGAAGGAACACATCACCCGTGACATCAACGCGCTGAAGAAAGGCTTGGGCAAGTGAGCGACATCAAGGAAACCAGCGAGCGCACCGAAGCTCAGATTCTCGCCGACTTGGCGACTACGCGCGCCGAAATGACGGCCACCGTCGATGAGCTCTTCGGTCGTGTTCAGCCGTCGTACATCATGGATCAGACGAAGGAAACCGCGAAGGCAAAGTTCGCCAACTTCCAGACTCAGGCTCAGATCACCGTTCAGGATGCCAAGGATGGCGAACCCGAGGCCCTGAAGAAGGTCGGTATCGCGGTGGCCGGAGCGGCCACAGTTGTCGGTCTGATCGTTCTCAACATCATTCGTAAGAAGCACTGATTTTCAGATTCTTATTCGATCATTTCGTTGAAAAACCGGCTTTTTGCCGGCAGCGCCGGGGAACCAAGCGCGCCCGTGGGTATGGACGCATGTGAGCATTGCGCCCGAATAACGCTATGATGTTCCCACGACACATTTTCATTAACCAGGGCACCGCCTCGCGCGGACCCGAACAACGCGGAGGGGGTCGACGCCATGGGGCGCGGCCGTCAAAAGGCCAAGCAGACGAAAGTCGCACGCAAGCTGAAGTATTTCAGTCCTGATACCGATCTCGACGCTTTGCAGCGCGAGCTCGCTTCCTCTGAGCACTCTCATTACGACGAGTACGACTACGAGGACGCAGAGGACAAGCAGGACGAAGAAGACGACCTCTACTCCAAATACGCGGATTTTGCCGACGCCGATGATGCGGAGGAATCTCCCGAGCTCGACGAGGACTTCTGGATCAACCCGTCCAAGTGACGCACCCGTATGCGTTCCGTTGAACTCACGGTGTCACGTAGTGCCACTACGGTGCATTGCCGACGCTGACTGAAGAGGTTTGTTGATGACTAGCTCATACGCTGGTCTTCGTGTACCCATTTCACGTGTGAATAGAAGAGTGCCGAAACCCCGGGTGGGGCTTCGGCACTCTTTGTATGAGGTGATGGGAGGGTGTATGGGGTGATGCGAAGCTTTCCAATAAAGGGCTTCCGACTTTCGATGAAGCGGGACCTTCTGGCCTTCCGATCACCTTCCGACGAAGTTTCTCAAGCGATTCGGTACTGGCCGTGCAGGCGAACAGCTCCCGCGTTCACGCCCTTCGTTCCAGAGATGATGCGAGCGTCAGTCAAGCCAGATTCGTCATCAGCGTTCTTTTCGGAACGAACGGTGCCGAGAACCCATGCATCAATGCCAGTAGCCTTAGTCGCAGCCATGACAGCGTCTGCACTTTCAGCGCCAACAACACCAACCATGCCAACGCCTAGGTTGAGCGAGTCTTCCATGCCTTCCCAGCTGACGGATCCGCCACGGCGCACCCAGTCGAAGACCGGCGGGACAACCCAGGATCCGCGATCGACGTCCGCAAGTGATCCCTTGGGGAGGACACGGGAGAGGTTTGCTCCCAGTCCGCCACCGGTCACGTGGGACAGGGCGTGAATGCCGGTCAGGCCAGCACCCGCCACAGACTCCGCCGAAGAAGCGCCAGCTTCACCCAGCATTCCAACGCCGAACTGACCAATCAGATCAAGACACAACGTGGTGTACAGGCGCGTGGGCTCTAGGAGTTCTTCACCGAGCGTGCGACCGAATTCTTCAACGTGGGCATCCAGCGCGAGCCCGGTTCGCGCGACAACGGAACGCACCAGCGAGTATCCGTTGGAGTGCAGGCCGGATGATGCCATAGCGATCAACACGTCGCCGTCAGCAACGCGTTCTGGCCCAAGCAACATGTCAGCGTCAACAACGCCGGTTGCTGCGCCAGCGATATCGTAGTCGTCGGGTTCCATGACACCGGGGTGTTCCGCGGTTTCGCCACCGATCAGCGGGGTTCCGGTTGCTTCGCAGGCGCGAGCGATGCCGGTGACGATCGCTGCGATACGTTCGGGGACAACGTGTCCGCACGCGATGTAGTCGGTCATCAGCACGGGGCGTGCGCCGATCACGACGATATCGTCAACGACCATGCCAACCAGGTCCTGGCCGATGGTGTCGTGGATGTCCATGGCCTGCGCGATAGCAATCTTCGTACCAACGCCGTCCGTGGAGGTGGCGAGCAACGGCTTCTTCATGCCAAGCAACGCCGAAGCATCAACCATGCCCGCGAATCCACCGGTTGCGCCGAGGACGGTCGCGTCGTGCGTACGTGACACGGCTTCCTTCATGAGTTCGACAGCGCGGTCTCCTGCCACGGTGTCGACGCCAGCTGACGCGTAGTCGAGGGGGGTGTTCTCGCTCATCGAAGCTCCCTTGGTGAGGTGCGGTGGTGGGGTGGCCGGTTGAGGATCATGGTGCATATCCGGCATCGCGTGGTCACGAGGCCGTATCCGGTTAGCAACTGATAGCCCCTGGAGTGCCGGGGATAGGTGTGCCTGCAGGGATTGTTTCGGGGTAGTCGCCGGTGAAGCAGCCAAGACAGAGGCCGGTTCCCTGGCGAGTCGCGCGAACCATGCCCGGCATCGACAGGTATGCCAGCGAATCGGCGCCAATAGAAGCACAAACCTCGTCAACGTTCATCGCCGAGGCGATCAGTTCCGCGCGGGTCGGGAAGTCGATACCGAAGAAACATGGCCACTGGACCGGCGGTGATGAAATTCTGACGTGTACTTCGGATGCGCCAGCCTCGCGCAACATGCGAACCAGGGCCCGCTGAGTATTTCCGCGGACGATGGAGTCGTCGATGACGATCAGCCGCTTCCCCCCGATAACCTCGCGCAACGGGTTGAGTTTCAGGCGAATACCCAACTGGCGTAGTGACTGAGTCGGTTGAATGAAGGTTCGGCCAACGTAGGCGTTCTTCACGAGGCCCTGCGCGAAGGGAATACATGACGCCTCTGCATAGCCGATGGCGGCCGGAGTGCCCGATTCAGGCGTGGGGATCACCAGATCGGCTTCGACACCTGACTCTTCGGCGAGGATCGCGCCCATCTCACGGCGCGCCGCCACAATCTGACGATCACCGATGACGGTGTCAGGGCGGGCAAGGTACACGTATTCAAAGACGCAGGTGTTGGAGCGTTTAACCGCGAAGTGGCGTGAGTGAACACCGCTTTGGTCGATTGCGATGAGCTCGCCGGGTTCAATTTCGCGGACGAACGTGGCACCGCACAGGTCAAGGGCGGAGGTTTCGGAAGCCAAGACCCAGCCGGAGTACAGGCGACCCAGTACTAGCGGTCGATATCCGTGGGGGTCGCGCGCAGCGTAGAGCGTGTTCTCGTCCATGAAGACCAGCGAGAACGCACCCTTCAAGCGTGGAAGGACCTTCAGGGCCGCCGGGATGAGAGACGAATAGCCTTCTGTTGTCCCCTGTGCCGGCACCTCGCTAGACGAGGAAGCAGAACCGGCCTCTAAGGTCGACGACTGCGCAAAAGAAGCAGAATCGCCCTGGTCCATGGAGGACGCAAGGGCGAGCGCTGGAGGAATAAACGGCACAGGTCCAGGGATACGATCTGCCAGTCCAAGAAGGGCCGTGACGATGGATGTGTCCGTGGTTGCACCATGTTCAATGTCGTCACCTTCGTCGGCGATTTTCTTCGCCAGCTCACGCAGTTCGGTCGTGTTCGTCAGGTTGCCGTTGTGGCAGAGAGCGACCGTTCCGTTTGGCGTGGGACCGAGCGTGGGCTGGGCGTTACGCCACGTATCCGCCCCCGTAGTCGCGTAGCGGACATGTCCGATGGCGACGTGGCCGGTCAGGCCTTGAAGGGTTTGTTCCGTGAACACCTGGTTCACCAAGCCTTGGTCTTTGTAGACCAGAATCTGAGAGCCGTTCGAGGTTGCGATACCGGCGGACTGCTGTCCTCGGTGTTGCAGAGCATATAGCGAGAAGTAGGTGAGTCGCGAAACGTCCTCACCGGGCGCCCACACGCCGAAGACACCACAGTGGTCGTGCGGTCGGTCGTCTTCGAAGATCTCTTGGTCGGATAGGGGCTTGTCCATGTTCACCGAGTCTGTGATCACGGCTTCACCTTCTCACAGATTGACGTGCGCGTGCCACGAGCGTCCGGGTGAGGTGAGGAACTCATCCCATTCCTCTCCGGATCTTTCGCAACAGTGAGCGCGCGAAAAATGCGAATGAGGAGCGGAGCATATTGAGTCGAAACCGCGCGTTTGCACCCCACAACGCCATGTGCAGACAGTGGGTGCGACAATGAAAGCAGTTGATTCCTATCCGTTCGGAGATCATTTCGATGGCATCTTCTGCTCTGAGTGTTGTGTGCTGGGTGTTTTCCCTGCTGGTGACTCTGCTCGCCCTGCTGGCGTTCGGTCGCGGTATCGCACATATCTGGCGCCAGATCAACCAGGGCCAGCCTGATCCGGGGCGTCTGCGCCCGGTGGGCAAGCGCCTATGGTCGATGATTTCTACGATTTTGACTCACCGTGAGTTCAAGCATCGCCCGTGGGTGAAGGTCGCTCACTGGCTGGTGATGATCTCCTTCCCTCTGCTGTTCCTCACGCTTGTTGCCGGCTATGGGCAGTTGCGCGATCAGATGTATGCCCTGCCGCTGCTGGGGCATTTTGCGCCGTGGGAGTGGCTGACAGAGGTCCTCGCCTGGGGTGGTCTGCTGGGCATCATCTACCTGATGACCGTGCGCAAGCGCGCTGGCCACGGCAGTGTCGCTGAGGCAGCCGTGTCGAATGATGATCAGGCTTCCCTGACGGGTGACGACGCGCCACTGTCCCGCCCGCACCCGCGCGACGGTTCACCGCAAGGGTTGGCGTCGCGTTTCCTCGGGTCGACGAAATGGCAGGCGCTGTTCGTCGAGTGGGTCGTTCTGATTGTGTGCGTGTGCATCATCGGTTTACGAGGCCTCGAATACGGCCTGATGTTCGAACACAATGTGGGTCAGGAATGGCCGTTGCCTCTGATTGTTCACTTCCCGCTAACCGGGTGGATCGGCGCGCTTGCTGTGAGGGCTGGACTTGGCTCAACCGGTCTTGCAAACGCGATCGCCGTAGTTGCGACCGTCAAGATCATGACGTCAATGCTCTGGATGATGGTCATCGGCGTACAGACGTCGATGGGCGTTGCATGGCACCGTTTCATTGCGATCGTCAACCTGTATGCGCGTCGCAACGTTGACGGCACAAAGTCGCTTGGTCCCGCCGATCACATGCTGATCAACGGCGTGCCGGTGACCAGTGAAGAACAGTTCGAAGATCTTCCCGAGGACACGGTTCTGGGTACGGGCAGTGCCACCGACCTGTCGTGGAAGGCACGCCTTGACCTGTATGCCTGCACGGAATGTGGTCGTTGCCAGGAACTCTGCCCCGCGTGGAATACGGGCAAACCCCTCTCCCCCAAGCTTTTGATCATGTCGATGCGCGACCACATGGAGTCAGCGTCAAATAAAGAGATCGTCTCTCAGGAACTTGTTGACGGTAACGTCCCCGGTGACCGCACTGTTGCCGACGTGATTGAGCACGGCGATCTGATGCTGGATAAGGGCGTTGAGCCTTCCCCGCATTCCTTCGATGTCCTGCAGATGCTTTCCGCGTCCGGGGCAACTGGTCCTGAGGGTGTCACTGACGTCGCCGGACCACTGGTTCCCGGCGTTGTCAGCGAGGAAGTCCTCTGGGATTGCACGATGTGTGGCGCCTGCGTCGAACAATGCCCCGTCGACATTGAGCACATCGACCACATTCTTGACCTGCGTCGCCACCAAGTGCTGATGGAAGCCGCATTCCCACGCGAACTGGGACGCGCATTCCGTGGCATGGAATCAAAGGCCAACCCTTACAACCAGCCGGCACGAAAGCGTTTGGATTGGGCGAAGAACCTGGAGTTCGACGTGCCCGTGATCGGCGAAGATATCAAGAGCGCTGAAGAGGTTGACTACCTGTTCTGGGTGGGTTGCGCGGGCGCTTTCGACGATAAGGCAAAGCAGACCAGTGCTGCCGTGGCAGAGCTATTGCACACTGCCGGCGTTTCCTTCGCTGTCCTCGGTTCGGGTGAGTCGTGCACGGGTGATGCTGCGCGCCGTGCCGGCAATGAGGTTCTCTTCCAGATGCTCGCCGCACAGGCGATTGAGACTCTGAATGAGGCGAAGGCTCAGAAGATCGTTGTCTCGTGCGCTCACTGCTTCAACACGATTGCTGGCGAGTACCCCGAGCTCGGTGGTCACTTCGATGTCATCCACCACACCCAGTTGCTGAACCGCCTAGTGCGCGAAGGTCTGCTGAAGCCGGTTGCTCCAGGCTCTCCGTCTGATACCGACCAAGCGGGTCGCCCCCTGCACGTCACCTATCACGATGCCTGCTACCTGGGTCGCCATAACCGCGTTTACGAGCCACCGCGCGAACTGGTCGCTTCCATCCCAGGTGTTGAGGTTGTTGAGATGCCTCGTAACCGCGACCGCGCCATGTGCTGCGGTGCCGGTGGCGCGCACGCCTGGTTCGAAGAATCACGAGGCACCCGCATTAGTGATGCTCGCATTGTCGAGGCAGCATCAACAGGCGCTGACGTGGTCGCCACTGCGTGCCCGTTCTGTTCGCAGATGCTGGGGTCTGCGTCCGGTTCCTCGGCGGGCTTCTTGTCCGCCTCTGGCCAGGGCGCACCTGCTGACGGCGCCACGTTGACGGAAGCCACTTCCCTGCCCGAGGTGAAAGACGTGGCGGTCATGTTGCTCGAAGCCGTGAAGCGCGGTCAGTAGGGTCGTTATTCTCTTCCGTTCTGCCGAGCCAAGACTGTATTTGACTGGGTATTTTCACCTTTCTTTGCGCCCAAACTCGCAATTTTTCGACAGTCTCAAACCAGAATTCACACAACCCTGACTAACCCTGAGTCACCCCTGATTTGTCAGTGTCCTCATTCCCCCACGACACGGGGCACTGATACCGTTGGGAACCATCAACGTTGATGAGCGTCTAGGAGTATTCGTGTCCTCTTCCACGTCCCCGCGTTTTCAAAAGATCATCGCCCTGATTAAGACAGGCGTATGGATCATCATCGCGATCAGCCTCGTGAAATTCGCATTCTTTCCTTCCACTGGGGCGGACCAAAGCGATCAGCCCCTTGATCCAAGCGCGAATTACGGGCAGATGACGGTCACCCCGACGAAAGCGGACATCACGAACACCGTCTCGGTCAACGGCACCATCGAAAACGATCCCTCCACCGTTGTTAAAGCAACCGGGGCTGGCGAGGTCAACTACATCGCCGTCAGTGACGGCACATACGTCGAAGCAGGAGCCATGATCCTGCAGATACGTGGTCAAAACGAAAGCAACCCGAATACCGACGATACAGACGATCAACAGACGCCGACCTACACGTACACGGACATCACTGCCCCCGCCAGTGGCACCCTGCATCTCAGCGCCCTACTCGGCCAGCGGTTCGACATCGGCGACCAACTGGGAACCATCGCCCCCTCCACCTATTCCGCTGTGGCAACTCTGAACGCCGACCAGCTGTACCGCATTCAAGAAACACCCTCCGAAGCAACCGTGACCATCACTAATGGGCCCGCACCTTTCACCTGCTCGGGACTCAAGATCGTCACGCCTGACACGACGCAGAAGAACACGAATCAACAGGGAGAGACCCAGCAGAACAGCGGTATCCAAGCACGTTGCGCAATCCCAGCAGATCAGAAGGTCTTCCCCGGCCTCGGCTTGAAAATGGACATTGTCGCGGGCTCCGCAACCGACGTCCTCACACTCCCCATCAGCGCTGTTGAAGGCCGTTTCCAAAGCGGATTTGTCTACATCCCCGCCAGTGATGGAGCCGGCAAGCCCGAAAAGAAGCCTGTCACCTTGGGTCTGACTAACGGTGAAATCGTCGAGATCAAAGAAGGTCTGACGGAATCCGACTCGGTGCTCGAATTCATTCCCACCGCCAGCTCAGACACAACACGGGGCAGTGAATCCGGTGTAGATGGAGCCACTCCCCTGACGGCCACCACTGAAAGCTCGGCGGGCTGACATGAGCCTGATCGAACTCGCCCAGGTCACCCGGACGGTTCAACTACCCGACGGGTCCGACCTGAGAATCCTGCGTGGCATCGACCTGAACGTCGATCCCGGCGACCACATTTCCATCGTGGGTCGCTCCGGCACCGGCAAATCGACGATGCTCAACATCATTGGTCTTCTGGACCTGCCGACTGACGGAACGTACACGATCAACGACATTGACGTGACGCGCCTGGGCGAAGGGAAGCGCTCTGCCCTGCGCGGTTCAACCTTCGGCTTCGTGTTCCAGCAGTTCAACATTTTCAACGCGCGCACGGCACGTGAAAACGTTGAAGTCCCATTGCTCTACGCAACTGGACAAGCATTTTGGAGGCGTCGCACACTTGCCGCTTCCATGCTCGACCGCGTGGGGCTCGGCGATCGCCTCGACTCCTACCCCTCCCAAATGTCCGGTGGTGAACAGCAGCGCATCGCCATCGCACGTGCCCTGGTCCACCAGCCAAGAGTCATCCTCGCCGACGAGCCCACCGGCGCACTCGACCCCGAAACCGGCGCGCTGGTCATGGAACTCCTTGAAACCGTCGCCAGAGAAAACAACGCCGCCCTCATCGTCATCACCCACGATTTCGCGGTCGCCTCGCGCGCAAAGAGAATCTTCCAGCTCGCCGACGGTACCCTGCACGCAATCGACTCCCACGATCTTTCCGCCACCCGTCCTTCAATCGACGAGGCCGACCCCACCCAACTGGTCACCTCCCCCTCAACCGGTGGTCGAAACGAAGAGGAGGAGACTCAGGAATGAATACCCTCAACCAGATCATCGGCGCCCTCGTAGAAGCATGGGGCGAAGTCAAAGTACAAAAAACCCGAGTCATCCTCTCCCTCGTCGGCGTCGTAGCGGCCGTCGCAGCCATGTCCTCAGTTATCGCCATTGGCGACATGTTGGTTCAGGTCAATAAAGAAATGGAGGAAGCCTACTCAGGCCGATCCATTACTCTGCACGTCAGCGCATCAGAAACCAGTTCAGACACCGGTGAGACAGGCGCGGCCTCGTCGACCGAAAGCGAAACTGGCACCACAACAAACGCCGAAGGAATGCCAACTATCGACAGCGACTCAGCAACCCAAGGCACAACGAGCAGCGACGGAAGCAACGCGCTCGCCGCGCTCACCGGCGTCATTCACGACCCCATGGGTGACGCCATGACAACCGTCGCTCAACGCCTGCACATCCCCTACTGGTCCAGGCTCGAAACAGGGAATATCACCTTCACTGAGATAGAACAGATCTCAAAAACCGGTTCATACCGAGGAGTCCCCACGACGCAGGACCTCACAACGATGGAAACGTCCACATCCGTGAAAGCCATCGACCCCGCGTACTCCACGCTATTCCGATTGACCCCAATCGTCGGCAGGTGGATCGATGCGGGCGACGCCAACCAGCGAGTCGTCCCCATCGTCATCAACTCCACGCTCTGGGAATACCTAGCTCACGCGAATATTGCAGACCCTATCGTCCTGCACGCCAACGATGCTTCCGCCACCCAATACCGCGTCGTCGGAGTCATCAAATCCAACTCGCAATGGGACAGCCCAACCGCCTACATCGACTACACCGCCTGGCAGTTCACCAAATCGCAGTCAGCCGCGCTCAGCGGACAATCCCCCACATCAAACGGTGTTGAAATGCTGGTCTGGACCGGAGCTGACCAGGCGGAACAAGCACGAGACCTGCTCCCCAAAGCACTCGCATCCGTACTCGGCAAAGGCTGGAAAGGCGACGTCTACGGCGGTGAATACTACGACGGCGGACAATCCAGCATGAATACGATCCGCACCGTCATCATGGTCATCGGTGGCATCGTCATCCTGCTAGGTGCACTCGGGCTACTGAACGTCGCGATCGTCACCGTACGCCAACGCATCCGAGAAATCGGCATCCGGCGAGCTATGGGAGCATCCGCTAAACGAGTCTTCTTCGCGGTCTTCATGGAGTCGGTTGTCGCTACCTTCGTCGCCGGCGTCATCGGTGTCGGAATTGCCATCATCGTGATCCGACTACTGCCACTTGACACGTTATTGGGCATCTACCTGCAGGAACGCCCACCATTCCCGATGAGCGCAGCCATCGACGGCATTGCCATCTCCACGGGAATCGGCGCTCTCTGCGGAATTATCCCTGCGCTCGCTGCCGTCAGAGTCAAACCAATCGACGCGATCCGGTACTGACAACCTGCTTGGCTAGCCTCCGACCAGTTGCTACCACTGCGCAGATAATCCCCGGAAGCTCAGACAATTGCTCTTAGTCCAGCCCACCGACGAAGCCGGTGGGCCGTCAGTAGCGAGCACAACTCGCCCCTGGGGACAACCTGCCTCCGTGGCAGTGTGCAAGCGGGGACAATCAGCGCGGAAGAGCCAGGCGATCCTCGCCGACGCGCACCAGCAGGCCATCGGCAAGCAAGCCTTCAATCACACGGGGAGCCTGGTCAGGGTCGCTACCCGGCAACGTCGCCACTTCTAACGCCGCAGAGTACGAAACTGTCGGGGCGGCCTCGTCGATTGGGGAAGGTACATTGCCGGTAGCTGACGAATCACCGGAAGCAACGGGAGAATCGGAACTGGCGGAAGAAGCTGATGAGTCCCCGGAAACGTGCAGGTCGCGCAACAGTTGCACCACTCGCCCGCGCGCCTGCCGGTCCGTGCCCGCCCAGGCCTGAGACTTTCTCTTGACCTCGACCATTGGACGCCCGGCAACGAACCATGCGCATTCACTGGCAAGCGGACACGTATCACACCCAGGATTCTTCGATGTGCACGCAATCGCCCCGAACTCCATCAGCGCAAGGTTCCACGTCGCACACTCAACGCCCGACGACGGTAGCAGGGAATCGGCGAGGTCCCTCTCGACGCGAGTCGGGGACGAAGATGCAGGTCGCTCGATTCCGCTGAAAATCCGCGCAATCACGCGTCGAATATTCGTATCGAGCACCGCGCGACGCTCATGAAACTGGAACGACATCAACGCAGATGCCGTGTACGGGCCGATGCCCGGCAAGCTACACAACGACTCAAAGTCTGCGGGAACCTGGCCACCTGGACGCTCACTAATGGCGATCGCGCACTCGCGAAGGCGCAGTGCGCGCGACGGATAGCCGAGCCTCCCCCACTCGACCAGAACCCGCGACGCAGGAGCAACCGCGAGCGCAGCGGGCGTCGGCCACAGCTGCATCCACCGGCTCCAAATCGGTTGGACACGAGGCATGGGTGTTTGCTGGCTCATCACTTCGCCAACCAGAGTTCCCCACGGCGTCACATCCTCGGCGCGCATAGGGAGTTCGCGCTTGTTTTCCTTCATCCAATTCACGAGACCGGTGAGCACCTCGTTGCGTTTGGCCTGCCGAGTAGCCGAGCTTGCGGGCGTAGTTTCGCCACGAACAGCGCCAGAAGAGGAAGAGGACATGACCATCAGCCTAAACGGTCGCCGTGAATGTGAAACAATTGAGCCATGCTATTGAGCGATCGCGATATTAATGCCGGCCTTGATTCTGGGCGTATTCAGCTGGACCCGCTTGATCGGGATCTGATTCAGCCAGCAAGTATTGACGTGCGTTTGGATAGGTTGTTCCGTCTTTTCGACAACCACCGTTACGCCGTGATTGATCCGTCCGCTGATCAGACGGATCTGACGCATCAGGTTGATGTGGGACCGGATCGACCGTTCGTTCTGCACCCGGGCGAGTTCGTACTGGGCGCAACCTACGAGCTGGTCACTTTGGGTGATGACATTGCAGCGCGTCTTGAAGGTAAGTCGTCGCTTGGTCGCTTGGGTCTGCTGACGCACTCGACCGCTGGCTTCATTGACCCCGGGTTTTCCGGCCACGTCACGCTGGAGCTTTCGAACACGGCGACCATGCCGATCCTGCTCTACCCGGGCATGAAGATCGGCCAGCTGTGCTTCTTCAATCTGTCATCTCCGGCGGAGCACCCCTACGGTTCGTCCGGTTTGGGTTCGCACTACCAGGGTCAGCGTGGCCCGACTCCGTCGCGCACGCACCTGCGTTTCAACCGCACTCGGATCGAGCGTTGAACGAACGTGTCAGACGAGGTTTCGGATAACAACGAGGGCACTGGGACGAATAGTGTTCCCGGTGCGCTGGCGCGTCGCTCTTTGCGCGATCGCATGGCAGAGGCGTCTTCGCGTTCACGCTCCTCGTTGACCGAAGATTATGTTGGTGATTCAACGTCGCTCACCTCAACGTCGTTGAATGCCATCACCTCTCTGTCCGAGTTTTCGCAGACCTTCTCCGTTGGCACCGAAGGCGTTTCGCAGACGTCGCAGGTTGCTCCTATTTCGGCAACAATTTCGACTTCCGCTCCCGCGCGTTCAATCGACGAGGCCGCAGCCTCTGAACACCATCTACTGTTATTGGCGGATGAAGTAGATCCCTTAGAAATTGAGGCACTCGCCCTGTCAATTTGGGATGAAGCTCGCTGGGAAGGAGCCGGTCAGCTACACCTTGTTGGCGAGGCACGACTGGTGGGACCATGGAGCATTGACGCAACTCTACGTAAGACGCTCAAGACCCCCGCTTCACTCACAAACGTGTGGGTGTTGGAATGCCCAAAGTCGCGCAGAAATCCCGTGGATCCTCAGCTTGCCGTCCTCGACGAGTGGGCAAGCGTTTTCCCCGATGGAGTTCCCGTCGGCCTAGAGTACCGGATCTTGACCGCACTGAAGCGGATGGCTCGACGCCTGGGTGGCGCTGTTCGCGTCGCCGATTCGGGGAAGATGATCGCCCCGGATCCTGATTCAGCGGTTTCGTTGACCGTATACACTCCACGCTGGCTGGATCCTGAGGACCTGTTGAACCTGCTCAAGCCTCATTTCCCACAGCTCACAGATTCACGTCAGATTGCCACTCCCGCATCGCAGTCCGCGCAACAGGTGGTTCAAAAAAATGCTGCGATCGCTGCGGAACCTGGAACGATCCGCACAGATATCGCGACAAAGATCGCGAAAGCACGCGAACTGGCCGAAAGGGCAGCGAAAGAAGTCGGTGCCACCCCCGAAGTTGTTGCCGGGTACGCGCTTGTCACCCCGATCGCGAACCGGTCGGATCTCATGATCGAAGTAGAACCGGTTCCTCGTCCTCCCCAGGTTCTGCGTTGGGAGTCGTGGACAACGGGCGTCATCATCGAATATCACCTGAAGTGGTTGCCGGCAGGAATGCTCGAGACACCGACTGGAGTGTCACGAGCAGCGCGTTTGGAGCGCATGCGCTCATCGCGTGACATTGAGAAGGTCGCAGAAATCATCGTCACCGCCGTCGGCGGATCCGTGATTGACGAAGACGGTTTCCTCGTCGGTCTTGTGGACGATACCGCAATCGAATAACAGCCCTACTCGGCCAGCTTGCGCCGTTTGTTCGCCTACAGCGCACACGAGCTCTTGCTCAGCCACGATTCAGGAAACATTCAGACGAGTGCGATGGAATAGACTCATGAGCACCACCGGTAGCCCCGAACCTCGCGAAGTCGAACTCATCTTCGAGAACCCCACCCCCACTGGGCGCCCCTCCGCAGGATCAGCATCTTCGGCCTCCAACTCCACGCCGGATTCGCAGGGCCGCGTTCACTTCACCCAGCGTTCAACGCCGGGAACCAACGAGCAGACCGCACCCCAGCCGACGACCACCCAAGCGGGCACGGCCTCGTACACCTCAGGAAACGCTGGTCAAGAATACTCTGGCGACTCAATCCCCACCGCACGCCTGAGCGAAACACAACTGCCCAGCCTGCAGGTTCTGGGGATCACTCTCCTCGTCGCACTCATCCTGAACATGATGCTGGCGTTCACTTCCTTGATCCCAGGAATCGCAGGAATTACAGCACCGTTGAACACGATGCTGACAACCAGGTCAGCACTCATTGCGACGGGACTTGTTTCAACGCTCGTCGCCATCGCAATCACATATGCCACCTGGAGTTACCTGCGTAAACGCGCAGAAAACGGGCGAGCAACCGCATTCGTGTTCATCACTTGGCTCTCATGGTTGCTCAGCGGAATCTTCGCTTCCGCATCCACCGGCTCCATCCCCTTCGTCGTCTCAGCGGTCGCATTCTGCGTCTCATTCACGACAACGGTGCACCACATGAACAACAGCACGACACGAGGTATCACCCGCTGGTGGGAATGGGTCGCCAGCGCCGTCAGCCTGATCGTGATCATCACTGCGGTCTTGACCGGCATTGCGACGCTCGCATCCGCGATCATCACGTCGATTATTTCGACGGCTGTCACCCTCACGTCAATCCGCGCATGGAACGCTTTCATTGCACCCATCATCGACACGCGCGAACACGTCCGCTCCGTGATGAATGCGGTACGAGGCGCCGGCTTCTGAGTCATTGCCGAATACGCCACAAGGTGCAGGCTTCTCAGTCACTGCCGAATACCCCACGAGGCACCGACGCTCGGCATAAAAATGTGTCCCGCAGTCAACGACTGCGGGACACTCTGGCGGTAGCGCAGGGATTTGAACCCTGGGTGGCTGTTACACCACACAGCATTTCGAGTGCTGCACCTTCGGCCGCTCGGACACGCTACCAATGCGCATAAGTATAAACAGAAGTCGCCGGCAAACTCCACACGAGGTCCGCCCATGCGATACGTTCCACACGTTGTCCCCGCGTCGTTACGCAGGCATTCTGCCAACCGCGCACCGATCAGTGCTTCGCCCGCTTATACGCGTGACTACGCAACGGAATACCCGCCACTATGCGCACATCTGCCGGGGTGCCCGCATGTTTTGCGCGAGTGGGCGCAGATACAAAGGGCGTCATTTCCCCAGCTGGCACCGCATCCGCCTTCGAAGCAACGAGGCCCAAATTTTCGGGTTTCGCCCGATTAGACACTGGTTGCGAAGCTCGCTCCATCTGCGGAAGCAACGTCGTAGCAGACTCTTGTGTAGGCTCTTCAGACTTCTTCGCTTCCCTGTCACTGTCTGAAACGGAGTCCGAAGACTCGAGCGAACCCGGGTGATTCCACGACGCAATTGCCTCTAAGGGAGGGACAGCAACTGGCTCATTTGCTAGAGCACCGCGTCCCGTCGGCTCAGCCGTAGTTTCGCGCTTGTCTTGGAAGAACGCCTTCAGCTGGATCGTGGCTTCGACCCCTAAAACACCCGGAATGACCTCAAGGCTGTGATTCATTCGAGAATCACGCAACACATCACGCAACGAACCCGCCGCGCCAGCCTTCGGATCCCACGCGCCAAACACCACGCGATCAACGCGTGACGCCAACGCCGCCCCCGCGCACATCGTGCACGGCTCAAGCGTGACAACCAGCGTGCAGCCCACAAGATTCCAACGCTTCAAGGTCTGGCCAGCCTCGCGAAGCGCATTGATCTCTGCGTGACCGCACGGATCATGCGCGGCCTCGCGAGTATTCCAACCCTTACCAACAATCCGCCCCAGCGAATCAATGACAACGGCACCAACCGGCACATCGCCCGATTCACGGGCCTGGTTGGCGTAGAACAAAGCGCGACTCATCGCGTCACGATAACGATCCATTGGTGTCACGCCTACAGCCTACCGGCAGGCATATACAAATTGAATCGCACTATCCAACCGTGCAGGAAACTCTCAGGAAAAACGGCTTTTTCACGCGCCTTTCACTCAATAATCCACCTATCTCTCCACCTGAGACATCGCCCCAATAGTGTCCGACACAATCAAGGAATCACCCTCACATTACGGATCCGGGCCTCGTCCCCCATCAAACACCAGTGGCACCGAGGCGGAATAATCACGAAAACGCCGGCGCGCTACCCACTGCCCGCCCGCGCGCGGTAGCCTTAAACTATGCATCTTCATGTCGCGGACCACCCGCTTGTTAGCCATAAACTCACCGTTCTGCGCGACCGCGAAACGCCGTCCGCAACCTTCCGCCAGCTCGTCGACGAGCTCGTCACACTGCTCGCCTACGAGGCCACGCGCAACGTCGCCGTTTCCGAAACCGCGATCAACACGCCCGTCGCCCCGACCGTTGGCCTGCAGATCTCCGAACCGCGCCCGCTCGTCGTCCCTGTCCTGCGCGCAGGCCTGGGCATGCTCGAAGGCATGACCCGCCTGGTCCCGACCGCAGAGGTCGGCTTCCTCGGCATGCGTCGCGACGACGACACCCTCGAAATCGAAACTTACGCCAACCGCTTGCCCGACGACCTGTCCGGTCGCCAGTGCTTCATCCTCGACCCGATGCTCGCCACCGGTCACACCATGGTCGCAGCAACAAACTACCTGTTTGAACGTGGCGCCAAGGATGTCACCTGCGTCTGCATTCTCGCAGCTCCGGAAGGCATCGCCGAACTTGAAAAGGCAGTGGGTGACCGCGCAGACGTCAAGGTTGTTGTCGCGGCTGTTGACGACCACCTCAACGAGAAGTCCTACATCGTCCCGGGTCTCGGTGATGCTGGCGACCGTCTCTACGGCATCGCTGACTGACATTGTTGCATGCACGTTCACTGACATGGTGAACGCCGTGCATATCTGAAGTAGGGAGCTATTCCAATCGGGGTGGCTCCCTACTTTTGTTTCTTCGTCTCTCTGGCTCCAGCACATCAGCAACGAGGACGAATTCCCCTGGTTGTTCACTCAGCGCCAGAGATTGACATGTGATGTGAGGCGTTTAATCGCTTACATAATGTCACGCTGTCAACGGATTGACATATGCTGACAGCATGAATATCACACAGACTAATCCGAAGCGTCGCAAGTACGGCGTTGCAGCACTCGTTGGCCTCATTGGTGGCATCATCTCCGCCATCATCAAATTCGGTTGGGAGGTACCACTGCCCCCGCGTACGCCGGAACGCAACGCCACCAACCCGCCGCAGTCCCTGCTTGAATTGTTCGGCATGAACCCCGACCTCACGCACGCCACCTACACCTTCAACGGCAATGAAGGCCTGCCGTGGATGTCCTTCATCATCCACTTCTCCTTCTCGATCGTCGTCGCCATCGTTTACTGCGTGCTCGCTGAGCGCTTCCCGCAGGTCAAGCTCTGGCAGGGTGCCGTCTTCGGCATCCTCGTGTGGATCGGCTTCCACGTCATCCTCATGCCACTCATGGGCATCGTCCCGGCACCGTGGGATCAGCCGTGGCAGGAGCACTTCTCCGAGATCTTCGGCCACATCGTCTGGATGTGGGTCATTGAAGTCTTCCGTCGCGACCTGCGCAACCGCTTCACCAAGGAACCGGACGCCGAGTTCGCGCTGGAAACTCACTGATCGCACTGATTACGCTGACCGCGACTTGAACAAGCATTCACGCAGACAAGCGAGGCTAGCTTCAGTAGCGACCAACACTTGAGCTGAGGGCCACCCCGACTTTCGGGGTGGCCCTCTCTTAAAGTAAGTTGGCTGGTCAGCTGCCAAGCTCGCCAATCAACACCGGCAGCCGGTCAGCAGAGCTGGTCAGCAGTACCGATCAGAACGCGGGGATGACGGAGCCGTCGGCCCAAGTCTGTTCAATGTAGGACTTGACCCCATCGGAGTGGAGCAACTCTTCGAGCTTCGCGATCGCTTCGGCCTTGTTAGTGTCACTCTTCCAAACGAGGACGTTCACTGCCGGGTTGTTCTTGGGGGACTCGACGACCAGGGCGTCGTTAGCCTGCGACAGGCCACCTTCCTGGGCGTAGTTGCCGTTGATAACGGCGATGTCAACGTCCTGCAGGGAGCGAACCAGCTGGGCGCCTTGAACCTCCTGGAAGGTGAAGTCGCCGAGGATCTTCACGTTGTTCACGTTGGCTTCAGAACCGTCGGTCGGCAGTTCGACGAGGCCCTGCTGGGAGAGCAACGTCAGCGCACGAGACTGGTTGGTGACGTCATCGATGATGCCGATCTTTGCGCCTGCCGGAAGTTCATCCAGCGACTTGATCTTCGACGAGTAGATTGCGAGAGGCTCAAGGTGAATACCTTCACCGGCGGTGAAGTCGTAGCCGTTTTCTTTTTCAGCGATCTCCAGGTAGGGGACGGTCTGGTAGAAGTTCGCGTCGAGCTCGCCGTCATTCAGGGCGGAGTTCGGCAGGACGTAGTCGGTGTACTCGACGATGTCGAGGTTCAGGCCCGCGTCAGCTGCCAGGTTGTCCTGGATGTACTGCAGGATCTTTGCGTGCGGGGCCGGGGTGGCACCAACCTTCAGGGTGACGGTGTCGCCAGAACCGGACGCTTCAGAGCCGGAAGCGGACGAATCGGAACCGGTGGAGCCACAAGCTGCGAGGCCAAGGGCAAGGACGGTTGCTACACCAGTAGCGGCAAGATTACGGATGGAACGCATGAGAATTCCTCTTTCTGTGTTGTTACCCAGAAACGTACTCGCTCAACCTCAAGGGGAGCACAGACGTCCGGGTATGAAGACTGTGTAACGAAATAGACCACTGAATGGTCAGTCGATGTGAAACGATTGATTGAACAGTGCTGGCCTGCCGGTTGCCCGACTGGTGGTCGACTCAGCGGTGATCCACCAGTCGGCTGATCATGTCACCAATCATCTGAACCAGCTGGACGATCACGATGATCGCAATAACCGTGGCGATCATGACGTCGTCCTGCCAACGGTTGTAGCCGTAGTTAATGGCCATCTGTCCAAGACCACCACCGCCGACGGCGCCCGCCATTGCGGAGTAGCCGATCAGGGTAATAGCAAGCGTGGTCGTGGACTGCACCAGCGCGGGTGCAGCTTCGCGAACCTGAACACCCCAGCGGATCTGGCGGTTCGTTGCGCCCATCATCTGAGCAGCTTCGATTTTGCCGGAGTCGATCGCAAGAATGTTCGATTCGACGAGGCGCGCGAAGTACGGCACCGATAGGAGCACGAGTGGGACGACGGTTGCCTGCCAGCCGAGCGTTGTTCCCACAATGATGCGGGTAACGGGCAGTAGGACGACGATGCCGATGATGAACGGCAGCGAGCGGATGACGTTCACGATCGTCGACGCGGTCTGGTAGATGGTCTTATTCGGAGTCAGGCCATTCTTGGCAGTCTGAACAAGCAACAGACCAAGCGGGATACCGAGCAGGACCGTGAACAGCGTGGAAAAGCCCATCATCGCCAGGGTTTCACCGATTGCCGGCAGGAACTGCTTCGTCAGCGCCGGGTTATCCAGCCACTTCGGGTCGTTCACACCAGCGGACAGGAGCCCAGCAGGTAGCAACCCTGCGGGCAACAGGCCTGCAAGCGACGTGTAGAGGGAGGGAAGAACGGGTGTCATGCGGACCTCACCTCGGCGTAGATGTCATGTTCACGCAGTTCAGAAAGAATTTGCTTCGAGTGGTAGCTGGGCACGGAGAGTGCCAGGCGACCAACCTGAGTCATTCCAATAGATTCGAAGGTTCCGGCTGTCACGTCGGCGCCCATTGAGGCGGCGAGGTTCAGAACGGTCGCACCGGTGGGTACGCCGGGGTGCGATGTGAAGATAACGTCGAGAAGCGTGGTGCCTTCGCGCAGGTCAGCATCGTCAACGGACGGTGCGGGAACGAGTTCACGCGAGAGTGGGCTGGACGGGTCGGCAACGACCTCTTCGACAGTGCCCGTCTGGATGACGCGACCGTGACCGAGCAAAGTAACGGAGTCGCAGATTTCGCGGACGACAGCCATTTCGTGGGTGATGACCAGAACGGTCACGCCTTCTAAGTCGCGAACCTTGCGGATGAGTTCCAGAATCTGGCGCGTCGATTCGGTGTCGAGCGCGGAGGTGGGCTCGTCACACAGCAAAACACTGGGATTGTCCGCGAGCGCTCGAGCAACGCCGACGCGCTGACGCTGACCACCGGAAAGCTGAGACGGATATGAGTCGCCTCGTCCCGAAAGACCGACAAGGGCAAGTAGTTCTTCAACGCGCGCTTTGATCTGATCCTTCGGTACGCCCGCAAGTTTCAGGGGGTAGCCGATGTTCTGCGCCGCTGTGCGCGAGTCCAGCAGGTTCGCGGCCTGGAAGACCATGCCGATCTTGCGACGAGCTTCTCGCAGGGCTTTTCCACGCAACTGCGCCAAGTCGAGCCCGTCGACGACGATATTGCCGTCGCTGGGGTGTTCAAGCGCGGTCAGGCATCGGATGAGCGTTGACTTGCCCGCACCAGACTGACCAACGATTCCGTGGATGGATCCACGTTCAACGTGGAGGGTGACATTGTCGAGCGCGACAACCTCGTTGCCACCTTTGACGGAGTAAACCTTTCGCACTCCGGCAAGGTCAATCATGGCGCCCTCCTTCGATTCAGATCGTGCGCACCGGGTTTTCGGCGCGTTTTCGCGCTGCGTTGATGTTTTCAGCATAGGAGGCAAGTCCGCGCCACCCAAATTTTCTGTTACATAACGCCACGATGTGAAATGAAAGTGAGCCTGACCTGCAGTTTTACGCGATCACGTTTCGGTAACCGTCAGCGCGCGAACAGTGATCCAGATCGCGAATTGCGCCTTAGTCGACAGATACAGCTCATCCAATCCCCAGCAGATAGGAGACGAGTGCCGTTAATCCAAGTCCCAGCAGATAGGAGACGAGGCCACTCACCCAGCCGACAACAATCAGACTCATTCCGGCGCGGACCCGACGAGCCCACACCTCGGTCCACGCATCCAGGACCGCGGTTGAGAACGTGGTGAAGCCACCAAGGAAACCCGTTGATAGGACAAAACGCATGGTTCCGGTGACGCCCGGATAGTCGACCGTAGACCCACCGGCGACAAGGACCGCGAGTAGCGGGAGGATCCCGGTCAGGAAGCCAAGCAGGAAACAACCGACCGTATTGACGACCACGATGCCGACGTAAGGGCGGAGGGGCTTTCCAGCCAACGCGCGCTTGCCAACCCACCTGGTTTTTACAGCCAGATCGAGTTTCCAGCGCGAGAGGGCACCGAGTGCTCCGCCGAGGGCTGTGCCGAGCACGCTGAAGAGAACGATCATTGTTCCTCCTCAGCGAAGGTGTCACGGTCGACCATCCCGGCCGCATCAGAAGACGGAGATGAAACGCTGGACCCGGCCTCGTCACTCACCTCAACGACCTCGAACATGCCGAACTTTACGAAGCGGCCCAACGCACAACCACACCCCGCGCACACGACGCCAAGGAAAAGCAACGTCAGCGACGCGAGCGCCGGAACAATCGCCCCGACAATAGATCCGGACGCGATCATCCCATTCGCAGTTGCAGCGATCAATGTGCCGTAGGTCGTGAACGCTCCCAGGAAGCCGGTGACAACCAGCAGGCGCACGCGCTCGCGTGAGGGATCAGTAAAAAGCGGCACGACCACACCAAGCACAAACGCGCCGAGAAGATTCACGAGAACCGTCGACCACATGATGGGAACCGCGTGCGAAATGACCTCAGAATCGGGAAAGAACACTGTCAGATAGTCCACGCCAGCGCGAACAAGCGCGCCCAACGCGCCACCAACGGCAACGTACGGCCAGATGCGCTGGACGGGCTTTGCAGGATCATTCATCGCGTCCAGCCTACACAAGTTCACGAGACTCGGGCAGGAACGATCAGCCTGCCCTGTCGGCGCAGTTTGTACACTAAACCCATGACCAGCGGTTCCCTCATTCAGCAAGGCGTGGGACGTTTTGCACCCTCTCCTACCGGGGATTTTCACGTCGGGAATCTGCGGACCGCGATCCTCGCTTGGGCCTGGGCGCGTAATAGCGGGCGCTCGTTTGTCCTGCGCATGGAAGATATAGACCGCGTGCGTTCAGGCAGCGCCGACCGCCAGATCGGCGACCTGAAAGCGATCGGACTGAACTGGGATGGCACAATACTGGTGCAGACGACGCGTTCAGCCGCCCACACGCAGGCGCTCGATTACCTGCTCGAGCAGGGATATGCGTTCGAGTGCTACTGCTCCCGCAAGGACATTAAAGAAGCCGCGTCCGCTCCCCATGTTCCGCCGGGACACTACCCCGGCACATGCCTCAACCTGACTGACACTGAGCGCGAGGTTCGACGCCGACAGCTCACCGAAATCGGGCGTACTCCCGCGCTTCGCCTTCGCGCTCCAGCAAGCGAGTGGACCGTATTCGACGAACTCCACGGTTCTTTCACCGGCCCCGTCGATCACTTCGTGCTGCGCCGTGCTGACGGCGTGCCCGCGTACAACTTGGCCGCGGTGGTCGATGACGGCTTCCAGCATGTCGACCAAGTTGTACGAGGCGACGATCTGTTGTCTCAAGCGCCCGCTCAAGCGGCGTTGGCAACACTGCTCGGAATCGCGGTCCCGACTTACGTGCACGTGCCACTGGCACTGAACAAGGCGGGCTCTCGCCTCGCGAAGCGCGACGGAGCCGTCACCCTCGCTGACCTGCATGAACTTGGGTGGACCACGGAGGATGCCGTCGAATGGATTGGTCGTTCCCTGGGGGTCGACGGAGCGCAAACCGCCATCGACATTGCAGACGCTCTCCCCATCGACTCCCTGCGAGCACTCCCCCTTGACCCGTGGATTGTCACCCCGCCCACCGGACTCCCCGCATTCTGAGCCAACCGGGTTTCACCTCCATCCTCCACTTTCTGAACAGGAGCATGACCAGCAGAAGTAGGTGGCCTCGTGTCACACTTAACCCATGGATTTCTTCCAGAAGCTTTTCGGATACAAAGAACCGACGCTCATCGTTGCTAAGTCGGACAACTGGACGCAGTTAGAGCCGTCGCACGACCTTGACGTCACGATTGCACGTCGTGCGCGCAAAGAAAAGTGGGCTCCAACCAGCGCGGATGCTCCTGCAGAGTTCCACTGCATGCTCATCGTGCACGGCGGGTTCTCCGATGGCTACTTGGAAGTGAACTGCCTGGGTAAGCCGATCGCCACTTTCAATCACGAACAGGTCGCAGACACTATGGAACGCATGCGCGCTGACAACGGCCTGCGAATGACAGCGGTCAAAACAACCGCTTTCCTCGACGCTGACCGCTGGATTGTCACCGTCAATATCTGACACGGCAAACTCATCGGAGCAAATACCAAGACGGATCCCTACACATCCGCAAAGGCTGGGCAGGCCACTAAAATCACCCCGACACGCCCGAAAAGACACACAATTCGGGCATTAGCCCCAAAAAGCGCATTCAGTAGGTTGGGGGTTCGAGTCCCTTCGAGCGCGCAGCGGCCCCCCTCGGTGCGATCCACCGGCGGGGGTTCTGCGTTTGTTGGGCAATGTTGCCCGAAATCAACTCAGGCACGGAACACCCAAACAGTTCTGCAACGTCTGCCAATTCGTCTAATGCCCATGGACGGCGACCATCACACCTGAGAGAAATAGGCATGCCTGCACAGTTTGTCGTCTGTAATTTCTTTGCTCATAACTACTTCTCGATTCTGTTGCGGGGTGTAATGATGTGGGTATGGGACTTTTTGGAAACTTGTTCAGGAAACAACGCACGCGCGAAGTCATTGCGGCGACCCCGAGCGAAGAGTTCATAGCGACAGGGCGAGAGTATTACCAAAGAGCTTTCAAACGCGTTGCGAAGGCTGAGGGGTGGCAACTTCCTGAAAAGGTCGGAGCACCGCACGGGTACCCGCTGACGGTTAGCCTAATTCCTGAACCGGACAACGAATACGACCCCAATGCGGTGATGGTCTGCTACGGCTCTGCGTTGCTCGGGCATGTTCCACATGAGGAAACGACACGCTTTCACCGTCAGTTCAAGAGCGCTTCGACGTATGAACTTGGAGCCGATGCACGTTTGTGGAGAGATACAAAAGGCCGGTGGGCACTGCGGGTGTACGCCTAGCATCATTCAGCGTCCTCCCACAGGGGGTAAACGATTCCCGCGTCAGTGAGGGCATCAAGATCGTCGACGCTCCGATTTGTGCGACCAGTTAGGCGTCGGGAGATATGCGTCTGAGTTACGTTAAGCAATGAACCTATATAGGCCTGTGTATTACCGGTCTTTTTCATGTATCGCTTAACTTCACGACTAATGACCGCCTGCATTCTCTCCATGATGATAGATATAGTCCGTTTTGGACTAAACTAAGCAACATGAGCACAGCAATAGTCATAGATGAGCATGTCAGCACCGCCGATATTGTTGCTTCAAACGTGCGCGCGCACGCTGGCCGACTGCAGATTAATCAGGTAGCTCTGGGGCGTGAGCTTGGAATGTCTCAGGGAGCAATTACCAAGCGGTGGAAAGGCTTGCGACCCTGGCAATTGCACGAACTTGATGCGCTATCTGAGCTTTTTGACGTCTCTGTCCAAGAGCTCGTTACCGATCATTCGATAGAAA